>JABGXK010000047.1 GCA_018675825.1 Flavobacteriales bacterium
CTCCAATTGACCCTACTAATCCATATAATTATTATAGAGCTTCAGGTCAGGCTTTTGGACCTAATTCATATTCAACAAGATATGCTTGTGCATACTCCGCGAGTGGACAATCTGCATCTGATCGTATGTCTAATGGGAATATTTTTGTTAATGCATCAGGTGGTCAAGGTGGTGCTGGAGTTATGTATGAAGTTGATCAAAACGGTACAATTATTTGGGGCCCTAATAATGCTGATACTCAAAAAGCATTTAGATATGAGTGTGAATACCCTGGAATTGTAGCTTTAGAACCGTATATGAATTCTACATCAACTTCATCTTGTTTCTCAACATCAATAAATGATCTTGAAGAGGATATTATTTCTATTTATCCAAATCCAACTTCTGACATAATCCATATTAATTTAAGTGATTATCTTAATCAATATTATGAAATATCTTTAACAAACAGTATTGGTCAGTTTGTTTATAATCAAAAAAATATGATTAGTACAGAAATAAATAAAATAGAACTCTACGATTACCCAAAAGGAATTTACACTTTAAATATTGTTTTACAAGATGGTCGTTATTTTTCTAAAAAAATTGCTTTAATTAAATAATATGTTAAGAAATATATCTTTAATCTTCTTTGCTTTTGTAATAACACATGGTGCATTTTCACAGAATTTTTATGATGTTGATAATGTTAGAGAGATTAAGATTTACTTCTATGAAAATAATTGGGATCATCTTTTAGATAGTTTATATATAGCAGGAGATGAAGAACGTTTAGTAGCGAATTTAGAAATTGATGGTAATCAATATGATAGCGTTGGAATAAGGTATAAAGGATTTAGCTCAGTGAGTATAAACACAATAAAAAATCCTTTTAATATTAAGCTTGACTACATTGATAATAATCAAAACCACGAAGGCTTTAAAAAAATCAAACTTTCTAATGTAATTAAAGACCCCTCATTTATAAGGGAGGTGTATTCATATGAAATTGCAAGAGATTATATGCCAAGTCCTAGAGCAAATTATGCAAATGTATTTATTAATGATACTTTGTGGGGGTTATATGTAAATGTGGAGGCAATAAATGATAAGTTCACAAATAAACACTATGCTTCTGTTAATTCTACACTATTTAAAGGCAATCCACTAAATATTAGCCTGCAAACTGGAGGAGAAAACTCTAATCTAAGTAATACTCACGGAACAGATAGTTCTTATTATTTTGATTACTATGATTTAAAATCTAATTATGGTTGGAATGATTTGTATAACCTTATAGACACATTAAATAATCATAGTAATAGTCTTAATAGTGTTTTAAATGTTGATAGAAGCTTGTGGATGCATTCATTTAATTACGTACTTATTAATTTTGATTCTTACATTGGATATAGTCAGAATTATTATTTATATAAAGGTCTATCAAATCAATTTCAACCAATTCTTTGGGATTTAAACATGTCATTTGGAGCTTTTCGTTTAACTGATGCTACACAATCATATTTTAATGGTTTTGATATTATTCAGGCACAGAATATGGATCCTTTAAATTTTATAAATAATAGTTTTTTATCACCACGACCATTAATTACAAATATATTAAGTGATGCAAGACATCAAAGAATGTATTTAGCACATATGAAAACAATAATTGAGGATCGTTTTTTAAGTCAAACTTACCTCTCAAGGACTCAATATCTTCAAAATATTATTTCCACATATGTTCAAAATGATACAAACAAATTTTATTCTTTTAATGATTTTACAACTAATTTAACATCACAGGTTACTCTTCCAAGCTCAATATGTCCTGGAATTTCTCAACTGATGGATGCAAGAGGAATTTATTTGGCAAACTACTGGTCTGGCTTTACTCAACCAAGTATTGCAAATATTCAATCTATTCCAAATTCTAATCAGTTTTTTGCTAGCGATTTAACAATAACAGCACTGATTCAGGATGCGTCATATGCTATGCTCGCATACAGATTTGGGGAGAATATGCCATTTAAGGAAATTGAAATGTATGATGATGGAAATCATAATGATGGGAATGCAAATGATGGTGTATATGGTGTGATAATTAATAACTGTAGTAATTCTATTGATTATTATTTATATGCAGACAACTCAGATATAGGAGTTTTCTCTCCTAAAAATGCTGCTTATGAATTTTATTCTCTTCAAACAACTATACCTCAGTCTAGTTTGGTGATTAATGAGGTAATGTCTAATAATAAAACAGTTGTTACTGATGAAACAGGAGATTATGATGACTGGATAGAATTATATAATAAAACGAGTACTCCAATTTCTACTAATGGATTATTATTCTCTGATAATACAAATAATCTTGCTAAATGGGACCTTCCAAACATTGTTATTAATCCTAATTCATATTTTATTATTTGGGCAGATGAGGATGGAAATACTGGTGATAATCATGCTAATTTTAAGTTGTCTAATCTAGGTGAACAATTAATCCTATCTAATAATGATTCAACAGTTATTGATGCTGAATTTATTTATCCTCAATTAGATGACATTGCGTACGCACGCTCACCAAATGGCACGGGTAGTTTTAGTATGCTAGCCCCTACATTCAATTCTAGTAATACTCCTACATCTATAGAAAATCTTTTTGAGGATGATAATATATTATTCTCTCCAAATCCATTTACTCATTCTTTATATATTGAAAAAGAAAAGGACTGGTATATAACTAATACTATTGGACAAAAAGTTTATATGTCTAATCATAATTCAACTATTAACACTTCTTTATGGAAATCAGGATTATATTTTTTGCACTTTCAAAACTCTAATAATTTAAGTATTAAACTTTTAAAAGTAAAGTAATCATGAAAAATATTTATATAATTTTTTATTTTTTATTCTTCTTATTAAGTTATAATCTTACTTCACAAACAATAGTAAGCTATACTCAGACAGATGGTCTTTTGAATAATTATGTTGAGTGTGTTACAGTAGATATTAATGATAACATTTGGTTTGGAACTGCATTTGGAGTTTCTATGTTTGACGGTACTTCTTGGACTTCTTATGATCAAACTTCTCACCCTCTTATGTTGTCAAATAATATAAAAGCAATAACAGCTACTTCAAATGGAGATATTTGGATTGGTACTGATTATGGGGTTAATAAATTGATTAGCGGAATAGCTGGTTTCACATGCATTCCTTATACAGATTTAGATGGCCTAGCTAACAATAAAGTAACTCGTATTGATGAAGCTCCAAATGGAGACTTATGGTTTTCACATTCATCATTTTCAGCAGGAGTAAGTGTGTTTAATGGAATAAATTGGACATCCTATAACTCACCAGATCTTCCGATTAGTGGTATTTGTGGTACTGCTTTTGATTCAAATGGGGATAAGTGGTTTTCTTCTCCATTAGATGGACTTGTGCATTTTGATGGAAATACTTTTACTAATTATACTATTAATGACGGTCTTTTAAGCAATTATAGTACCTCAATATGTATTGATAATAATGATAATAAATGGCTAGGCTCTTCTAGTGGTATGACTGTAATAAATACTACTGCTACTCAGTTTTCATCTCATACAATTATGTATTCCCTACCTCCTCCAGATACTTTAAACCCTGTTGTTGATATTGCAAAAGATTCTTGGGGAAGAATATGGACAACAATTTATGTTGGTTATTTGTCAGAAGGTGGTGTTGCTTTTTGGAATGGAACTCAATGGACTGATTATGATCATACTGATGGCCTAGCAGGCCCTAACGTTAAAGGTCTTGCTATTGATTCTCAAAATAATGTTTGGATTGCAACTACTACTGGTGTATCAATGATTTCTACTATGCCAAGTCAGATAATAGTAAATAATGATCAATTACTTACTATATATCCCAATCCTTCAAATTCAAAAATTAATATTAATTTAAATAGATCTCATATAGATTTAGCTGCTTTATTTGACAATCAGGGCAGGCTCATTATTAAATTTGATAATATTCCAAGCTCTTCCCTTGCTATTAATGTATCTAGTATTTCAGCAGGAATTTACACTCTTAAGATATCTTCAATAGCAGGTGTAGATACTAGAAAAGTCATTATCTATTAATTTAAATTACTTTGTTGATAAGTATTGTTTATCTACTTAATCATAACCTTCTTCGTTTGTAATTTTGAAAACAAAACTTATGTCTAGAATATCAATAATTATATTCAGTTTATTTATTTTTAGTTCATGTATCACTCCAAAAGTTTATAATGAGCTTTTAGATAAGCATGAAATAGCCCAAAAAAAACTTACAAAAAATGAAAAGAAAATCCTTCAGCTAAAGGAGACTTTAGATGATAGAGAAAAAAATATTGAATCATTAACTTTATTAGTTAAAGTTTTACGTGCAGATTCAGCTACTATTACTAATGAGCTAGTTTCTTGTCAAAAGAAATATGATGATTTGAATATTACGTATGATTTGCTTACATCAAAAAGTAGTAGATATATGGCTGAAAAGGCAAATGAAACTAAAGGCCTCTTAAATCAATTGGAAAAAACTCAAAGTGAACTTTTTGCTAAAGAAGATGAATTAAACAAATCAACTGCCAATCTAAAGGAGAAAGAAAGAAAACTGTTAAGCTCTCAAAAAGAATTAGAACTTCGTTCTTTACGAGTTGCTGAATTAGAAGCAATTATAAATCGAAAAGATTCTATGGTTACAGCTCTTAAACAAAAAATATCAAAAGCATTAATTGGCTTAGAGGGTGATGGATTGACAATAGTTCAGAGGAATGGAAAGGTGTATATCTCTCTTGAAGAAGACCTTTTGTTTGCCTCTGGAAAATACGAAGTAAATCAAACTGGTAAACAAGCTCTAGATAAATTGTCTGATGCGCTCTCATATCAAAAAGATATAGAAATATTAGTTGAAGGACATACCGATAGTATTCCTCTTAGTGGTAGAGGGCTTGTAAAGGATAATTGGGATCTTAGTGTGATGAGAGCTACCTCTGTAGTGAAAAGACTTACATCCAATACTAATCTAGACCCTACTCAATTAATTGCAGCCGGTAGAAGTGAGTTTGTCCCTTTATTAAGTAATAATACTTCTGATGGACGTAGTAAAAACAGAAGAATTGAAATGATCCTATCTCCTAATCTAGATGATTTATTTAAGCTCTTAGATGAATAAATAAATTTATGTTAGAAAAAGTTCTTATTACCGGTTTTAATGGATCTTTAGCTCAGCGTCTTAGTTTTTTTTTAGAAAATGACTACGAGTTACTTTACCTTACATCTAATAAAAAATCTGTAAATAATACAAATATTTTTTATTGGGATCTTAAAAATAATTTTATAGATCCTAAGGCATTAACTGATTGTCATCATATTATTCATTTATGTGGATTTAATATCATGAATCGATGGTCTAGCAAGAATAAAAAAAAGATGTATTCGAGCCGCGTAGATACCGCGAATCTATTATTTGAAAAATGTAAATATCATAATGTTAAAATTAAAACATTTATTGGTGCATCTGCAATGGGTTATTATGGATTAGAGACTGTAGCGGATGTTAATGAAAATTATCCAAGTGGTAATGATTGGTTAGCTCGTCTTTCTGTTGATTGGGAGAATGCAGCAAATCAGTTTTCTATTATTGGTTCAAGAGTAGTTAATTTAAGAATTTCATTACTAATGGATCCATATTCTGGTTTCTTAAAAGTTACTTTATTGCCATTACGTTTTGGATTTTCTTCTATTTTCCTTCCAAGTAATTTGTCTTACTCTTGGATTCATATTGATGATGTATCTCGTTTTATTTTATTTTCCTTAACTAACATAGAAGTTTCTGGGCCTTATAATATGGCATCGCCAACAAAACAAACTCAGTATGAGCTGATTAAAGAAATTAAAAGTTGTGTATGCTCATATGCTATAATCTTCCCTATTCCTTTATTTGTTATGAAGATTATACTAGGAAGTCGTAGTCAAGTAATAAGAGGAGGACTTAATTTATTGACAGATAAATTATCTAAATCAGGTTTTAAATATAAATTCCCCACAATATCAAGTTTTCTAAAGAAGGTTAGTTAAAAATTACTTAAATTCGGAAAAAGAAAAATGGATTTAAATATAGAAAACAATAGATAAGCAATGAAGAAACTATTTTTAATATTTACTTTAATTCCTCTTATTGCAATTTCACAAATTTCAGAATATGAATTAGAATTTAATTCTTCATCTTTAGATTATGTTGAAATGTCTAACACTTCCTCTGTAATTACAAGTTCAAATGAATTTTCTATATCATGCTGGGTAAATCCTCAAAGTAATTCAGCTCATGGTGGAATAATAGGGTTTCGAAATAATATAGATGCTGATTTTTACCTATTACATCTACAAAACACTAATAATATTGAGGCAAGATTTACTAATAGCCTTGGAATCAATTTTGATATAGTTGCAATTAATGGATTAGATTTTAATCAATGGCAACATTTAGCTTTTACTTTTGATGGTAGCTATATACGTCTTTATAAAAACGGAAATATTCTTGATAGTACATATGCCACTGGTAATATTAATAATTCTAGTGAATCTTTCAAGTTAGGTGCATTAGATTACCAGGGCTCAGGCTTTTATCTTCAGGGTAAGTTAGATGAAATACGTCTATGGAATATTGCATTGCCAGAAAATGAAATTTATAATTGGATGTGTTTAGAAATTGATCAGAGTCATCCGCATTACAATAATTTAATGGGATATTGGTCTCTAAATGAAGGTTTAGGTCTTACTACCACTGACCAGTCTTTAAATGGAAATGATGGAGCCCTTCTTGGCCAAACATCATGGCAGATAGCAACTAACTGCACAAATACTTCACAACTTGGGTGTACAGATAGTGTGTCTTGTAATTACGATTATTTTGCTAACATTGATGATGGTAGTTGTCAATATCCACCTGATTGGATATTTAATTCAATTGACTCTGCTCAGATTTTTACAATATCTTTAGAGATTATTGTTACTACGGGCTTTCCTCCATACACTTATTTATGGAATACATTAGATACAAATCAGATAATAGACAATATTGAAGTAGGAGTATATTGGTGTATTGTAACAGATATTAATTGTGCTTCAGATACAGCATTCTTTTATGTTTCAAATGTTCCTAGCTCTATAAATGAGGTTATAGTACGATCTAATATCAAAAGAATTGTAAATACTCTAGGTCAAGAAAAATTATATGATAAAAATAAATTGTTATTTTATATATATGATGATGGGAAAGTAGAGAAAATAATAGTAATAGATTAAAGGGTAAAAAAATATATGCGGTTACTTATATTACTTTTTGCTCCTTTAATGATTTTTGGTCAGTTAGGTGAATAATTTAAATCAAATAATCATCCCAAGGCAAATAGAGTTGAGTTTATTATTAAAGTACCTAATGGATATGAAGCTGCTGAGGAAGATAGAGATAATACTGTTCAAGTTTTTTAAAAAATTAACCATACTACATTTTATATACATATGTATCATTACTTAAAAACACCTCCTGTTTCCTTATCGCTTTTCATGTCTTCTGGCTGAGTATTATGAGAATAATTAATCATATAAAAAAGACCTACTAAATACAAGGAGAATATAATAAAGCCTGTAACAAACATTGATGTTGAGAGCATAATTATCTTTTATTATTTAAAAAGTCACTTCTTCTTTGTCTTAGAGCTATAGCGAATAATAATATTGTTCCTGGCCAGTGAGCAGAATATTGTGCAGCTTCAAAATCTCCATTTAATCCTAGTATTATTGAATATGACATTGCTATAAAAGCAATTAATATTGGATAATATACTGCAAGAAATTGGGGTATTTTATTCATAATATTTTTTTTTCAAATGTAGAGTTTTTTCCTAATAAAGTTATATAATATTTTATTTATATTTTTTATAATTATTTAATAGGTGCTAATAATGATATTATTTAGAAAATCAGTAAGTAAAACTCCTTACCTATGCAGTGGCTAAAAAAAAACTATTGAGGAGCAAGAAAAGAGGAATCAATTAATATACTTTTTAACATTAATGGAGGGGAAATATAAAAAAATGTATTTAAATAAATTTTACTTTTTCTAATCAGTCTCCCTTCTTTAAAATAAAAGAAAATGTAGAACCTACATTTTTTGTACTTCGCACATTGATCGTTTGATTGTGCCCTTCCAAGATGTGCTTAACAATAGCTAAACCGAGACCCGATCCTCCTACATCTCTAGATCTATCTTTGTCAACTCTATAGAATCTTTCAAAAAGACGACCTAAAAAATGTTCTTCAATACCTATCCCATTATCAGCAACTTCAATAAGTATATTTTGTTCCATATCAAAAAAGCTAACTTTTGTCTTGCCTCCAGTCTTGCCATACTTAATTGAATTACTAATAAGATTAGTAAAAACTTGCTGAATTTTATCTCTATCACCTATTGCAAATTGAGATTGAGACTCATTAATTAATTCTAATTCTACTTTCATTAGACCTGATTTCATCTCAAAAGATTCTAGAACTTCATTTACAAGCTTTACAATATTAAATGATTGCATGTCAAGCTGTGAATGCTCTGTCTCTAATCTAGAAATAGCCTCTAGGTCTTCAACAATATTAATCATACGTTCAACACTCTTATTAGCTCTCTCAAGATATTTAATATTAATTTTTTCATCATTTAATCCACCATCTAATAATGTCTGAATATAACCTTGAATATTAAAAATGGGTGTTTTTAGTTCGTGAGAAACATTGCCAAGAAATTCTCTTCTATAGTTTTCATCTCTTCTATATGCATTTAGTTCTTCCTCTTTTGCATCTGCCCATTCCTCAGTTTCTCTCTCTACAGTATCAATATCTAAATCTCTAAAAGTTGAGGAGCCTTTGAACTTATATATACTCTTGTAAATCACTTTTATCTTTTCATGAAAGAATTTTTTCACTACATAATAGATAAGCCAAATAGTAAATAAAAAAAATGTACCTGAACTGTAAATAATACTTATTGAATCATCTAAAATATAGTATACAATAATAGCTGAAGAAAAAATTACTAAACTTAAAAATACTGCAATCTTTATAGGGTTATTAATCTTCATTATATATCAAACTTATATCCTACCCCCTTTACTGTTTTAATGTGGTGATTATTTGTTTTTTCTCTTATTTTACGAATATGTACATCAATTGTTCTATCTCCTACAAAAGTATCCTTCCATATTTCAGTAATAATATCCTCTCTTGTAAACACCTTACCTGGAACTGACATTAGAAAATATAAAAGATTAAATTCTTTTCTTGCCAAATGAATCTCTTCGTTCTTGTATAATACCAAGTGTTTTTCTTTGTCTATTTGTATATCCCCTATTAGCATATTATTAACTTTCTCACTTATCTTATTTCTTTTTAGAAGGGCATTAATTCTACTAATCAGTAATTTGGGCTTAATAGGTTTAGTAACATAATCATCAGCTCCAGCATCAAACCCAGCTAACTCTGAATATTCTTCTGAACGAGCTGTTAGAAATAAAATTAATATATTTTCTAGTTCTGGAATCTTTCTTATCTCAGTACAAGTATTAATACCATCCATCTCTGGCATCATTACATCAAGAATAATTAAATCTGGTTTAAATTTCTTTGCTAGTTGTATTGCTAGCTTACCATTAATGGCCGTAGACACTATAAACCCTTCTTTCTCTAGATTGTAAGAAAGAAATTCTAATATATCATTTTCATCATCAACTAATAGTATTTTATAATTCATCATGCAATATTAAGTATTATATAGTAATCAATTAATATTTCTAATTATCTTTTTGTAACTTGTAAGTATACTTAACAATTCATTAACATAGAGGTAATGTTTACTTAAGGTTAAATAATTCAGATCGTCTTATATTTGCAATATTAAAATTCTAATACAATGGAAAATTCAATTCAAAGAACAGATTTATCGTATATAATTTATTTAGCATTAATGATTGCTGTTTTCTTTATTGCTATTTAAATTAAGCTCTTGTTTTTATTGTGTTAGTAATAAGGAGATTTTATCAGATGAAATACCTTTTAACTTTCTTAATAATCTCTTGATATTTAATTAACAATTAGTTAATCTTTAAATAATTAATCTGCTTTATTATTGCACCAAATTAATTAAAGAGACAAATATGAAAAAACTGTTCCGTTCATTTGGATATCCTGAAGTGGTCTGGCTACCTAAAAGCGAACACTCATTCCTAACTTTTATTTGCGTTTCATTTATTGTAGTAATGTTTGTTACGCCTTACCCTCAATACGCAATGTGGGCAGGGTTTTTATTTGCAGCATATGCTGCAATTGCAAACGACAGTATACAAACTATAGGAACGTTTATTGCTTCAAACCAAGATAAAAAATGGTGGGTGCTGTGGATTTTCATTGGGGGAATTTTCTTCTTCACAATGTTCTATAGCTGGATTACATTTGGAGGTGATGTTAGTCATGGGAGATTAACATCTAAAGGCTTTGATATAGCTCCAACAGAATTTCATTTTCTTCAAGTAGCAGCGCCAATATTTTTACTTATTTTAACAAGATTAAGAATGCCAGTTTCTACGACATTCATTCTATTAACTTCATTTGCAGCTACTCCTGATGCAGTAGGTGGTGTACTAGCTAAGAGTATGAGTGGTTATATTCTTTCATTTTTAATGGGATTAATTTTCTTTTTAATAGTAGCAAAAGCATCTAAAAAATATTTTACTGGTGAAGCTAAATTTGGATGGACAATAGCACAATGGATTACTTCTGGTACACTTTGGTCAGTATGGTTAATGCAAGATGCTGCAAACATTGCCGTTTATTTACCAAGAAGTTTAAACACAGTTGAATTTATTGGATTTATAACAATTGTTGTAATTGGTCTTGGGTGTTTACTTTACTACAAAGGAGGTAGAATACAAAAAATTGTAACAGAAAAATCTGTAGTAACTGATGTAAGGTTTGCTACATTAATTGATTTAATCTACTGTGTTATCTTATTTTACTTCAAATTACATTCAAAAGTACCTATGAGTACAACATGGGTGTTTATTGGGTTGTTAGCTGGAAGAGAATTAGGTATGGCAATAATGAAAACTGGCGACAAAAGTATTTGGAATGCAATTAAGCTTGGATTTAAAGACATGAGCTATGCTCTTATTGGGCTAGTTATTTCTATTGCAATTGCAATTGGTGTAAATGATCAATTAACTGTCTCTTCAATGGTTGAAACCATCCCGAAAGAATTTGCATCTGGTATAGTTGATTTTTTCTCTAAAATAGGGTTTTCAAAATAATTTCAGAATTACTTAATATTAACTTAACCATTTCACTAAAAGTTAGAATTAATTTAGCAGAAAGATTAAAACTATGAAAAAAACAATTTTAGCACTTAGTATTGCACTTTTAACATTTGTAAATGTTAATGCTCAAACTACTGAAAAAGAAATCAAATTTGGAGGAAGAATTATGTACGATATGGCAGTCTGGGAAAACACAACAAATGATATCGCAATCCAGATGTCAGGAACAGAATTTAGAAGAGTAAGATTTTATAATGCTGGAAAAATTTACGGAAATATAAAATACAAATTACAATTGGATTTTGCTGGTGGAAGAATTGCTTTTAAAGATGTCTGGATGGAACTAAACAAATTACCAATTAAAGGATCCTTAAGAGTAGGGCACTTTAAAGAGCCATTAAGATTAGAGGCCCTTACTTCTAGCAAATATATTACTTTTATGGAAAGATCATTGCCAATTGCTATGTCTGCTGAAAGAAACTCTGGGGCTATGTATCATACTACATTTGGAAAAAGATTATCTTTGCAAACGGCCATCTTTCGTGAAGGAGATGCTTTTGGAAATGATAAAGAATCTACAAATAATGTAAATATAACTTCCAGAATTACTTATTTGGCTATAAATGATGACAATAGATTATTGCATTTAGGTATAGCAAATAGTATCAGAAAAAATGCTGAAAAAACTTATGGATTCTCTACAAGAGCCGAGAATCATTTAGGAAATAAATTGACTTCTGTTAGTTTTGAAAATGTAGATGAAACTAATATTTTAGGTGGAGAATTTGCTTATGTAAATAATGCTCTTTCTGTACAAGCTGAGTATTTACAAACAACTGTTATTGGAGCAACTGAAACAGAGCTTAGTAGTTATTATGGCCAAATTTCTTACTTTTTAACTGGAGAAAGAAAAACTTATAAAAATTCATTATCAGGATTTGGAAGTGTAAAGCCAAACAATAATTATGGCGAAAATGGTTGGGGAGCAATTGAACTTGCAGTTCGCCTTTCAAGTATGGATTTAACTACTGCAAATGCTGGAACTTTGGAAGATATTACAGTTGGTATTAATTGGTATTTGAACCCAAATACTAGAGTAATGCTTAACTATGTGATGGGAGAAATGATAAATGAAGAGGAAATTATAACAGAAAATGCTGTTATGATAAGGGTGCAATTAAGCTTTTAAGAGAACAAATAGGCTTGGCTATAGATGGACAAACTAAGCGATATGCTTAATCAAATAACTAATCCAACGGAATACATTAACGCTGTAAGTAAGCTCCTTCCATATGCTATTGGGAAAAAGAAAGCATATGAAGAAATAGAGCCACTTGAAATTACCATCAATTTTACAGCAACAGACGAAGAAAACTAGTCAAATCGACTAAAAAAGAGTAAAAAATCAATCAGCTAAACAATAGACTTATCAACATTAATGACAAAAAAACATAAAAAAATGTCCTTCCAGTTGTCCTACAAGACATTTCTTTTTTGTTTTATACTAGATTATAATTTTAAAATAGGTGCGGTGAGGAAGGGATTCGAACCCCCGAAACAGTTTCCCGTTTACACGCTTTCCAAGCGTGCGCCTTAAGCCACTCGGCCACCTCACCAAAGATCGTTGCGAATTTATAAATTAAATAGTCATTTCTCCTCTAAGGTTAATTTCTATTTTTTCGCGTACACTTATATTATTTGATTTATTAGCTAGAAGAAACATTAGTTTAGTTAACGCCGCTTCTGTTGTCATATCATGTCCACTAAGAACACCACTTTTTTCTAAACTTTTACTTGTTTGATAATGACCTTGATTTACACTTCCCGATAAACATTGCGAGATATTTATAATAATTTTACCTTTCTTAATACCTTTTTCAAGCTCTAAAATAAACCAACCTTCCGTTGTTGCATTGCCAGAACCAAAGGTTTCAAGGATAATTCCAGTTGCTGAATTTAATATTGCTATTACAACTTCTTTTTTAATTGATGGAAAAATTTTCAGGATAGCAACATCATTAGAAATTTTAGTATGAACATTAAATGTAGCTGAACTTTGTGGGCTTAAATATTGTTTTTTATACTTTATTTTAACTCCAGCTTGAGCAAGAATAGGGTAGTTAGGAGATTGAAAAGCATCAAAGTTATCTGCATTAATTTTAACGACTCTATTTCCTCTGTAGAGTTTATACTCGAAATACACACACACTTCTTTTATGATATTACTTGCTGCAATTTCAATTGAAGTTATTAGATTCTCTTTAGCATCTGTTCTTTTAATTCCAATAGGTAATTGAGATCCTGTAAGTATTACTGGTTTACTAATATTTTCTAGCATAAAACTTAGCATAGACGCCGTATAAGCCATAGTATCTGAACCGTGAAGAATTACAAATCCATCGTATTGATTGTAATTTTTATTAATAGAATTTGCTAATTCAATCCATTGATCAATATTCATATTTGAAGAATCAATAGGTTTACTTATTGTAATATGACTAAGAGAAGAACCGCAATCTTTAAGCTCAGGAAATGCACTGTGAAGTTTGTCAAAATTAAATGGACTCAACGTGTTGTTATTTTTAATCATTCCAATTGTTCCTCCTGTATAAATAAGTAGTATATTTCTTATCATAGCTGAAAAAGTTTATTTGCATTTTTAGTTGTTACTTCTGCTATTTTTTCTAGATCTATATCATAGATATTAGATATTTTTTGAGCTATATCTAAGATGTATTTACTTTCATTTCTACTTCCTCTATATGGAGTTGGAGTAAGATATGGAGCATCAGTTTCTAACATAATATGATTTAAACTTATTTTATTTATCATTTTATCTAGATCACCATTTTTTGCATTTACTATTGCGGCAGTTTTCTTAATCATGGCGATAGACTTAATTACAATTGGTCTTACCAAAAAGTCGCCTATGTCAAAATGTTTGTTTGATCTCTGAGTAGACGCTCCCCAGTATTTATCGTTTGGAACTTTTATTTTCCCCAGACCATCAAATTC
>JABGXK010000007.1 GCA_018675825.1 Flavobacteriales bacterium
GGTAGAGGTGTAGATTCTTTAAATAATATGGAACAGATTACTATTACAGATCCTATTTTTGGAGTATATAATCTCTCAGTTTTTGGAGCAAGTATTCCTTTTGGGCCGCAGGAATATTGGATCTCATATGAATTGCAATCAGACGAAATTTCTATCACTTATCCAATTGGAGGAGAGGGGCTTGTACCTGGGGATTTTGAAATGATTAGATGGGATGCGATCAATGATACCGCTTCTTTTATGTTAGAATATACAGTTGACAATGGTTTAATATGGGATACTATTACAGTAGCTACAGCTGTTAATGCTAATTATTATAATTGGCAGGTACCTTTTAATGTTACAGATCAAGCACGAATTCGAATTAGTAGAAATACTATCTATGATGAGTGTGATACAAATTTCACCATAGTTAATGTTCCTAATTTATCTGTTAATTGGTATTGCCCCGATTCAATATATGTGTCTTGGGATTCTATTTCAGGATCAACAGGATATGAAGTTAGTATGCTGGGTCAGAAATATATGGATTCTATGACAACAGTTTTAAATAGTGGATTAGGAACTTATACTGCTCTAATCATTAATCCTAACCCTTCAAACACTAATTCATGGTTTTCAGTTTGTTCAAAGGTGAATGGACAAAAAGGAAGAAGAGCTATTGCTGTAAATGCTCAATCAACTAATAATAGTTGTACGGCTCCACTAATAGCCTCGTATCTAATTTCAGATTCTATTTCGTGTTCAGGAACTATAACTTTCCAAGATAATAGTTATGGTCTGCCGATTAATTGGAATTGGGATTTTGGAGATGGTAATATTTCTAGTCTACAGAACCCTACACATACATATTTAAACGAAGGGACTTATGATGTTTCTTTGATTGTATCAAATTCTTTAGGCCAGGATTCAATAATTTTAGCTGGTATTATTAATATTGATTTCACCTATCCTCCTATAACACTTAATGATACATCATATGTTAATCCTGCATCATTTACACTTTCATCATTAAGTAGTTCTGTAAATTGGTATCTAGATACTTTAGGTAGCTCTCCTATTTTTAGTGGCACACCATTTATTACTCCACTAATATCTAATAATACTACATATTTTGTACGAGAATATGGGGGTCCTGTAAATATTGGGGGTCCAATAGATAATACTATCGGTACTGGTAATTTTTATAATAATAACAGGCATTTATATATTGATAATTATAAAAAAAGTAAAATTATTTCAACTGATGTATATGCTGGTAATAGTCAGAATATAACATTTGAATTAAGAGATGATAATAGTCAAGTACTAGAAGATACCACTCTTTTTGTTCAATCTGGATTGAATACTCTTTTTTTAAATTTTGACATGCCAATTATGAATGATTTAGAACTTGGAATTAGTTCAACAGGCTCTAACCTTTATAGAAATTCATCTGGGGCTTCTTTTCCATATCTAATTGGAAATATTGCTAGTATTACTGGTCATAATTCTCCTTATGCAGAAGACAGTAATTACCATTATTTTTTCTACAATTTAAAAATACATGAAACATGCTTATCTAATTACTCTTCAGTTGAGGCAATTTTTATGAATCCTTCAGAATTATCTGACAAAGACAATTTAGATATATTAATATATCCAAATCCAGCTAAAGATAAGGTTGTTGTCAAGTCAAATGGTAATATTGAAAATATTAATATATATGATGCTAGTGGTAGATTATGTTTTAAAAGTTCAAATTCTAATCAACAATTTGAAATTGATGTCAGTGTTTTTTCAAAAGGGATTTATGCGATACAGATTATTAATAGCAAAAAATCTATTATTTCTAAATTAATAATTGATTAGCTTTATGATAGTTGACTAGAATAGTTCTCTAATAAATTCTCAAGATCTTCTTTTGTGTCAATCGCAATGCTATCAAAATTTGTTTTAGTAATTTTAATTTGATAACCATTATCTAACCATCTTAATTGTTCTAGATTAAATTTAACTTCATTTTTAGAAGCAGGGAGCTTGCATATCTGTGATAATACTTCTGGTTTAAATCCATAAATTCCAATGTGTTTATAGCCTGGATTTTTTGGGTTTTCTTGTGTTCTGTAAAAGCTCGTAGCTATCATATTTTCATTAAAATTAACTTTTACTGTATTTGGATCTTTAATCATTTTAGTAGATGGATTTTTTTTAGCCAATGTTACGATTTCAGTAGAGCTATTTTGAAAACAATTAATGATTTTAGTTATTTGTTGCGGATTGATTATTGGCTCATCTCCCTGTATATTTATAATCACATCATACTTCTTATTTATTTTTTTAACAACTTCGTTACATCTATCTGTTCCAGAAATATGATTCTTTAAAGTCATTATTACTGATCCATTAAATGATTTGATATGATTATATATTTTAGTGTCATCAGTTGCTATTATAATATCGGTAGCTTCTTGACATTTTTTTACTTGCTCGTAAACCCTTTGAATCATAGTTTTACCATTAATATTAATTAGTGGTTTTCCTGGGAATCTTGTAGAGTTAAATCTTGCAGGTATAATAACAAGGCTTCGCATATTATATTTTAACACTTAGTTGTAATGCCATTGATCTAGGAGATTTCATATCTGCTGGTCTGCTCATATATTCTCTATTAAATAGATTGTTAATAATAAGGCTTAGTTTTGAGTTTTGATCTAAATTATATCCTAGCCTTATATCAAATATAAGATCTCCATTTTTAAATTTCTCTCTTGCGTCATTTATACCGTGAATAAATTCTTGATTTACCCACTCATCAGTAAAAATTTTGTCAATATTTTTCATAAAATCATTATAACGTACACTTGTTCCTATTAAATAATCTTTGAATAATAATTCTGCATCAATTTTTGCAATATGCTGATATCTATATTTTAAAATTGAAGGATCTGAACTTGAGTTTGTGTAAGTTAATTCTGGTCCAATGAGTTCTCCATTAATGTAAAGTTCTGCTATACTTTCTGTGTATACATCATCAGGATTGAGTGAAATAGGAATCATATATGTATAACCTCCAAGAAGATTAATAGTTAGATCTCGATTTATTTTTCCTTGTCCATTCATACTGAATTCAACACCACTAATTTGTGTTGCTCCCACATTTACTGATTTAAATCCTAATCCGTACAGAGGCATTGTTAAAGGATCTCCCCATTGTCCAAAAGTAAACTCCATCATATCATTATATCTCATAACGAATGCAGCTAAATCTAGAAATCCTACCCATTTATTTATTTTGATTGATTGTTTAATGCCTAATTCTGCACTCCAGCCAGTTTCAGGTTTTAATTCAGGGTTTGCATATATTTCAATTCCAGAGGCATTTGTAGAAACAAATAATTCTGCCATGGATGGAAAACGATACCCTTGACCCCAAGAGGATCTTATAAATGTCGTGTTAGTTAATTTATAGTTTAGCCCTGCTCTAAATACTGGACTGCCAGTTGCGAAATGATTTATAGAGTCACCATTAATAATATGTTTTTTTTCAGAATCTAGACTAAAGTATTCATACCTTGCTCCTGTAGATATGTTTAGTCTGCCTATTTTTTTATCAACTTGACCGTAAAGAGCATGATTTTTTCTATAGTTATTTCCTTGAAATACTTTTGAATTAGCATAGATAATTTCGTTGGTTGTTCCTGTTGTGAAACTTAAATTGTATTGTTCAATATTTTTTTGCCATTTATAGTCACTATAATAAGATTTTGATCTGTTGTTTTTGTTTAATGTATCTCCTATTGTTGTATTGTCATTAATCACTTTAAGATATCTTGTTCTAAGTGAATGCCGGTTGTTTCCTTTAATATATGTTATATAAGGGTCGATATTATAAGAATCTCCACTTACTGTAGAGACCTCATCATTTAAGGCTATATAAGCTCTATCTAGCCCATCCCAAATAATAACAGATGCTGTTTCTTGGAATAAGAAATTTGCATTAACCCCATAACTTAAACCTTTAATCTTTCTACTCTTATATAAAGAGTTAATATTAAACCTTTTTCTATCAGTTTCTTCCCCTTTTCTGTACCCATCATCTTCAAAAATATTACCTCCAATTGAAATATCTAATTGTTCTAATTTAATAGATTGCATAAATTCAATTCCCTTAAAAGACCTTCTTTTTTCTCCACTCCAATTTAAAGCTATTCTTTTAGGGAAATCAATTAATCCAACATGCATATTTACTTTTGTAAAACCTATTTCTGGGTTTTTATCTATTTCTGATTTTTTTGGATATGAAGTTCTAATATTAACTATTCCATTTAGAGCTGAAGAGCCATATAATGCTGAAGAGGCACCTTTTATAATTTCAACTTGATTAATGTTTTCAGTAGCTATTAAACTCCATTGTACCTGCCCTGCATCACCTGAAATAAGAGGCATGTCATCAACTAAAACCAGAACTCTTGTTCCTGTTCCATAGCTCCAACCACTTCCACCTCTAATATTAGCTTGGCCATCTGTAATGTTTAAGCCAGGGATTTGCTCCATGGCTGTTTGGATATTTGAAGTGTTTTTATTTTCAATAAGACTCGGTTTAATAACTTCCATAGATACTGTGGTCTCTTCAATTTTCTGATTGAATTTTCCAGCTGATACGACAACGGTATTTAACTGTTCAGAAGAAGGTTTTAAGGAAGTATTGATTATTAAATTGGTACCTGGCTGTATATCAATTTCCTTAATTACATCCTCATATCCTATATATTTAAACTTAATTTTATGATTACCAGAAGAGATTTTTATACTGTAGTTTCCGTTAAGATCAGAAGAGGTTCCGCTATTATTTAATATGATATTTACACCTATAAGAGCTTCTTTTGTTATTTTATCTACTACCGTTCCTGATAATATTTGTGCATTTGTTTTAATACCAAAAACAAATACTAATATGATAATAAATAATTTTCTCATAAAGATTTTAAATGCTTTACAAATATAAAAAATGAAAATGGATGCATTTAAGGATTGATTTTTACAAAAAAAATTTACATTTGCGAAGGTTTTTTAAACTTATATACTACTAAAACACAAAAAATGAATGATAATTTAAATGAATTTACACAATGGGTTAAGGACCTAAACCCAGGTGAATCAGAATTTCTTCAAGCTGTAGAGGAAGTTGCTGAGATAATTATTCCTATAATAGATAAGCATCCTAGATTTAAGAATAAAAAGATTCTTGAAAGAATGATTGAGCCAGAAAGAGTTATAACATTTAGAGTTCCATGGATAGATGATCAAGGAAATATTCATGTTAATAGAGGTTATAGAATTGAAATGAATTCTGCAATTGGGCCGTATAAGGGAGGTTTACGTTTCCACCCTTCAGTTAATTTATCTATTCTCAAATTTTTAGCTTTTGAGCAGGTTTTTAAGAATGCATTAACTACTCTTCCTATGGGTGGAGGAAAAGGTGGAGCGAATTTTGATCCTAAGGGAAAATCTGATATGGAGATTATGAATTTTTGCCAATCTTTTATGACTGAATTATGTAGGCATATTGGTCCTAATACTGATGTTCCAGCTGGAGATATTGGTGTTGGTGGTAGAGAGATAGGTTATATGTTTGGACAATATAAAAGAATCCGTAATGAATTTACTGGTGTTTTAACTGGAAAAGGAATAGGATGGGGTGGTTCATTAATTCGTACTGAAGCAACAGGATATGGCAATGTGTATTTTGCTCAAAATATGTTAGAATTAAAAGGAGATTCTTTTGATAATAAAGTTGTTGTTATTTCCGGTTCTGGAAATGTAGCTCAATATTCATGTGAAAAAGCTACTCAGCTTGGCGCTAAAGTTGTTAGTATGTCAGATTCTTCAGGATATATTTATGACAAGGATGGTGTTGATTCAGAAAAATTATTATTTATTATGAATTTGAAAAACATTAAAAGAGGAAGAATTAAAGAATATGCTGATCATTATGGATGTGAATTTCATAAAGGTAGACCTTGGAATGTAAACTGTGATATAGCATTACCATGTGCCACTCAAAATGAACTCAATAAAACTGAAGCGGAGCAGTTATTAGCAAATGGATGTATGTGTGTTTCTGAAGGCGCTAATATGCCCACAACTCCTGATGCTATTGAAGCTTTCTTAAATGCAAAAATATTATTTGCACCTGGAAAGGCATCAAATGCTGGTGGTGTTGCAACTTCAGGATTAGAAATGTCTCAGAATTCTTTAAGAATAAATTGGACAAGAGAAGAGGTTGATATGAAATTACAGAATATTATGAAAAACATTCATAGTCAGTGTGTGGAGCATGGAAAACAAGGGGATTATGTTAATTATGTTAGAGGTGCAAATATTGCTGGTTTTTTTAAGGTTGCAGATGCAATGTTAGATCAGGGAGTTGTGTAAATTATCTTATATAAACTAGAATGTACGGAAAAATCAAACAAAAGTTAATAGACGAATTAAAGCAGATTAAGCAAGGTGGTTTGTATAAAAATGAAAGAATTATTGTCACTCCTCAAGGAACTACAATTAAAGTTAGTACTGGAGAAAATGTACTCAACTTCTGTGCTAATAATTATCTAGGATTATCTTCAAATTCTGAAGTAGTTAAAGCAGCTAAAGACACTTTAGATACTCATGGATTTGGAATGTCTTCAGTACGCTTTATTTGTGGAACACAGAATATTCACAAAAAATTAGAGCAGAAGATTTCATCTTTTTTATCAACTGAAGATACTATACTATATGCTGCAGCTTTTGATGCTAATGGTGGTCTTTTTGAACCTTTGTTTTCTAGTGAAGATGCTATTATTTCAGATTCATTAAATCACGCTTCTATTATTGATGGTGTGAGATTATGCAAGGCAGTGAGATATAGATATAGAAATAATGATATGTCAGATTTAGAAACTCAGCTTATCAAATCTCAAGATCAACAAAATCGAATTATAGTAACAGATGGTGTTTTTTCTATGGATGGATATATTGCTCAATTGGATAAGATATGTGATTTAGCAGATAAATATGATGCTCTTGTGATGGTAGATGATTGTCATTCGACTGGTTTTATTGGTAGAACTGGAAGAGGAACTCACGAGCATTGCAATGTTATAGATAGAGTAGATATGATAACTGGTACGTTAGGAAAGGCTCTTGGAGGGGCAATGGGAGGATTTACATCTGGAAAAAAGGAAATTATCGAAACCTTGCGCCAGAAATCTAGGCCTTATCTTTTTTCTAATTCATTAGCTCCCTCAATAGTTGGAGCAGGAATTAAAGTCCTTGAAATTTTAGAAAGTTCAACATTCTTAAGAGATAAATTGGAAAAAAACACTAGCTACTTTAGAAATAAGATGTTAAAAGCAGGATTTGATATTAAAAAAGGAGTTCATCCTATAGTTCCTGTTATGCTATATGATGCCAGGCTTGCCAGTAATATGTCAGATAAATTATTAGATGAGGGTATTTATGTAATTGGTTTTTCTTTCCCTGTAGTTCCTAAAGAACAAGCTAGAATTAGAGTTCAAATATCTGCTGCTCATTCAACACCAGATCTTGATAAGGCAATCACCGCATTTACAAAGGTTGGTATAGAGTTAGGTGTTCTTACTAATATTGATTAATAATATTTTGAAATAGATAAAAAAAGTGTAGTTTTGCACCCCTTTTAAAGGTAAAAAAAATAAAACTGTGGATACATTAAGCTATAAAACATTGTCATCAAATAAATTATCTGCTAATAAGCAGTGGTTTTTAATTGATGCTGAAGGTCAGAATTTAGGAAGATTCTCTTCCAAAATTGCAAAAATTCTTAGAGGAAAATATAAAACAAATTTTACCCCACATGCAGATTGTGGCGATAACGTTGTTATTGTCAATGCATCTAAAATTGTTATGACGGGAAATAAATTAAATAAAAGAGAAATTTTTAGTCATACTGGTTTTCCTGGTGGTCAAAAAAGAATTACACCTAGCGAAATGTTAGCTAAAGACGGAACCTCTTTGGTTAGACATGCTATTAAAGGGATGCTTCCAACAAATAA
>JABGXK010000048.1 GCA_018675825.1 Flavobacteriales bacterium
GGATTTGTACAGGTACTTATTATTAATTATGCAATAAGTTTTATAACAGGATTCGAATTATTCTTTGTTAATTATATTGGATTACCTTTCAATTCTGGGACAATAATATATTTTGTTTCAATAATAGCTTTAGTTACTTTTGGACTTAAATTTACTAGAAAACATAACTTCCCAATTTGGAATAACGTGATTCTCTCTTTTATGATGTTATTAATTGGATATTCTTCTTTTGCAGTTTTAGTTGTAAGATCAAATGCAAACCCTCCAATTGATGAAAATAACCCAGAAGATGCAGTGAGCTTATTATCTTATCTTAAAAGAGAACAGTATGGAAGCTGGCCAATTGTTTATGGTAGATATTTTAATGCTAAACTACAAGCTGATGACGCTTCAACTGCAGATAACGAGTCATATAATGATATAGACCCTGTATACCAAAAAGGGTATCTAGTAATAGGAAAGAATAAAAAAGAGAAACAATTTACATCTAAAGAACGTGCCGAAAAATATATAAGCAACAAAAAAGGTTCTTTTGATTTAAAAGATAGGTACCTTATGATTGATGATGGTAAAGATAAAGTTCCTAATTATTCTTCAAAAGACAAAACAATTTTCCCAAGGATGTGGAGTAATACACAAGCCAGACATGTTAAAGGTTATCAAAAATGGGCAGGCTTATCCAAAAATACTGATTGGAGCAAGTCAACAAAGAAGCCTAGCTTTAGACAAAATCTTAAATTCTTTTTTAGCTATCAAATTGGATGGTCGTACGTAAGATATTTTATGTGGAATTTTGCTGGTAGACAAAATGATTATATGAATATGGATGGTAATTCATTAAATGGAAATTGGGAAAGTGGAATCTCATTTATTGATAATGCCAGATTAGGAAAGCCTTCCGATACTTTAGCGCCTGAACACCTTAAAAACAACAAGGCAAAAAATCATTATTATTTTCTTCCATTATTACTTGGTCTAATTGGCATGTTCTTTCATTTTATCAAAAAATCTAAAGATGCAATGGTAGTTATGCTATTCTTCTTATTCACTGGAATACTAATAATTATATATCTAAATGTTGTGCCTTTTCAACCCAGAGAAAGGGATTATGCATATGTAGGCTCTTTTTATGCTTTCTCTATATGGGTTGGTTTAGGATTATTAGGTATTTATGAATTCCTGAAAAATATAACCAATTCTAAGAATAGCATTGTAGCAGCAACTGTCATATCTATGTTAATGGCCCCAATTTTAATGGCTTCTGAAAACTGGGATGATCATGATAGATCTGGAAGAACTACTGCATTAGAAGTAGCTAAAAACTATTTAAACTCTTGCGCTAAAAATGCAATTTTATTTACTAATGGTGATAATGATACATTCCCGTTATGGTATGCCCAAGAAGTTGAAGGAATTCGTACCGATATTAAAGTTGTTAATTTATCACTCTTTAATACGGATTGGTATATTGATCAAATGAAAAGAGCTTCATATGACGCCGCTCCAATACCATCATCTTTAGAACACGATGATTATAGAAAAGGAACAAGAGACTATACGCCTATACAAGAAAAATTTACAGAATTTAAAGAGGTACGTCAAGTCGTTGAATTTATAAATAGCAAAAACCCTAAGGCAATGCTTAACACTCGTGGTGGATTAATAAATTATTGCCCAACCAGAAAACTAAAACTTAGTGTAAATAAGGATAAAGCTAAAGAGTTTGTTCCTCTAGAATACCATAATGATATTGTTGATGAAATTAAGTGGAAAATTAAAGGTAATGGTATATATAAAAATAAATTAATGGTACTAGATATCCTTGCTCATTTTAACTGGGATCGACCTGTTTATTTTGCAATTACTGTAGGTAAAGACAATTTTATGGGACTAGAAAAATATTTTCAACTTGAAGGATTAGCCTATAGATTAGTTCCTTATGTTACTAATTCAAATGACGGGCAAACGGGAACTATAAACACGGAGGTTATGTACAAAAAACTTGTCTTTAACCCTAACCCTGCTGATAGTAATAAAGTATTTGAATGGGGAGGGCTTAATAATAAAAATCTATACTTTGATGAGACTAATACTCGTATGGTAATGAACTATAGAAATAATTATTCTAGATTAGCTGAAGCATTCTTTATAAAAGGGGATACTGCTCGTGCTTTATCAGTAGTAGATAAATGTATGTATGAGTTTCCAAGAGAAGTAGTTAGTTTAAGCTACTTTACTATTCCTATGATTGATCTTTATTATAAGTGCAATAAAGACACTAAAGGTGATGAGCTTCTTGCTCTTATGATTGATGATTATCTAGTTCAGTATAAGTATCTAGCTAAATTTAAAAAAGGGAGCGGGGTAAATCAAAATCTTCAAATCTGCGGACAAGTTCTAGGAAGTTTAGTTCGATTACTTCAAGTGCATCAACTAAATGATGATTCATATTCTTATTCTCCAATTGTGGGACAGGAGAAAAATGAAAATGATAAATTCTATAAATCTAAAAATGGAAATCCAAATTCAGCTCAAGGAATCAAGGAAGAAATTAACTTTGAGGAATGGAGAATTAATACATTTGTAGATGAATACTATAGCCTGCAGAAATAAAAGTGTTTGTAAAAACACCAAAAATAGTACAACACGTTTTTCCTTCAATTATATGGAAGAAAAAAACTACTAAAAAAAAAATTTGGTTAACATTTGATGATGGTCCTGATAAGAAAATAACAGTATTTTTATTAAACTTATTAAAAAAATTAAAAATTCATGCAACTTTCTTTCTGATCGGAGAACAAATCGTTAAATATCCTGAACTTACTAAGAAAATCATAGAAGATGGTCATATTATCGGAAATCATTCTTACTCTCATTTAAATGGCTTACTAACTTCTAATAAAACATACTATAATGATATTGATAGGGCTCAAAAGATAGTTAACTCAAATATTTTTAGACCTCCATATGGAAAAATAAGCCCAATACAATTAAGAACATTGAAAGTAAAATATAAAATCATTATGTGGGATGTTTTAAGTTGGGATTTTAAGAAAAATATTAGTTCGGAAAAAATCTATAATAATGTTATAAATAATACTCAAAAAGGCTCAATTATTGTTTTTCATAATAATATTAAAAGTTATCAAACTATTACAGAAAATCTTGAAAAAATATTAGTAAAATTAAAAGAAGAAGGGTATCGCTTCTCTACTATTTGGTAGCAATACAAAAGTAATCTAAGCAATTATCTGTAGAATCTTTTATTGAATAATCAGAAACTTTTACTAGATTAACTATATCTTCATTATTGGATTTTAATCTTCGCCTATTAAATCTATTTAGAATATCATAAGGAATCTTTAAAAACCATCTTGGCATAAAATATTGTAAATTAAAAATATCAAATCTTGTTATCTTACGAACAGATTCTTTATTTTTATTATAATACTCCATTACAAGGTCATTACCAAAAACACCATTAACTTTAAAGCTATGAAAATACTTCCTTAATATATTATTCATCTCAATTGGCGTATACTCTCTTATATGCCACGGATTACGAGAAAGAGACATTAGTTTGTTTGGTGTTGTTAAAAGTAGTTTTCCCCCAGGCTTTAAAACTCTATATATTTCTTCTAGGAAATAATGATCCGCTTGAATATGTTCAATCACTTGAAATGTAACAACAACATCAATACTATTTGCCTCAATATTCTCTAATGGAGGTATCTCCATCTTATGAAAAATAATATTATTATTATTCTTTATGTCATCTGAAATATTAGTTTCAAACTTATCTACTCCAATATATTTTTCGGAATATTTAGCTAATTCAGTAATACCATAACCCTCTCCACAACCAATTTCTAAAACTGTACCATTAATCAACTTGGCAGCCTGATTGTATGCAATCATGTGCCTTTGAAAAATAACATTCTCAGAGGGGTCTAAATGTGAACTTCTTTCTGCTGTTTGTATTACCATTTAAAAATTATATGACACAAATGTAATAAAACTAAATTGCTAATTCTACTAGAACAGGGCAGTGATCTGAATGTACGGCTTGAGATAAGATAACTGACCTATTTATTTTTGACAATAAACTGTCTGATATCATAATATAATCAATACGCCAACCAAGATTTTTAGCACGCGCATTAGACCTATAGCTCCACCAAGAATATTGATGTGGTTTATTGTTATTAATTCTAAAAGCATCAATAAATCCACTATCAATAAAACTACTCATCCATTGCCTCTCTTCTGGTAGAAATCCTGATGTCTTTTTATTTCTTACTGGATTATGAATATCTATAGATTTATGACAGATATTATAGTCTCCACAAATTATTAAAGCTGGAATTTTAGTTTTAATTTCAGTAATATATTGTTCAAATAAATTAAGAAATTTAATTTTAAATTCTTGTCTAATATCCCCACTACTTCCAGATGGAAAATACACACTCATAACAGAAAAATTAGTATAATCTGCTCTTATAATCCGCCCTTCATAATCGATAATATCAATACCACAACCATACTCAATATGATTAGGTTTCTCTTTACTTAGAATTGCGACACCACTATATCCAGGCTTAACAGCAGAATTTATATATGAATCATAACCAAGCTCTTTAAAAACTAAACTATCAAACTGTTCAGGTTTAGCTTTAATTTCTTGCAAACAAACTATATCAGCATTGCAAGATTCTAACCAATTTGGAAGGTCTTTCTTAATAGCTGCTCTAATGCCATTAATATTATATGTTACGATTGAGGTGATATTATCTAAGATTAAATTGTGTCTCAGCAGTAAGAGTATTATTAATATAAATATTTAATTGATAATCCCCTTCAACAAGAGTAACATATCTCTGCCAATCAATACAAACAAAAGATTTTTTATTATCATATTGAATGTCAGTTTTAGCTGAGAATATTACTTGTTGTTCATTCATAATAGTATCAGATCCAGATATTATTTTTTGCTGAGGGTTTATGTATTGAATTAATATTTCTTTTTTACCCGCTTCTGCAATCAGATTTGCAGTAATATAAAAACATGCTCGCAATGTCTGTGTCTTAGCTGCAAATCTTGTTGAAACCTCCTTTCCTGTTCCGCGGTACCTAAATGGCTCAACTGAAATTTCTTTAATCTTAAGAGCTGAACCCTTATTTACCTTTTCGGATAACTTAATATTAGTTTTATTTAGCTTGTAATTCTTCCAATTAATGTTCTTGTTGACTTTAATAACACTATCTTTTTCTGAGCTTAACCTTTCGGTAACATAAAAAAGAGAATCAATATCCTTAATATAATTCTGCGATATTCTTTTAAGATTATTTATCTTAGTTCTTGCTTCATTTAAATTATTACTTAAATTATTCTTGTTTCTTATAAGTTTACGAATCTCTATAATCTGTTGTTTAATTAATGAGTCCTTCTGATATAATTGATTGTTAAGATCACCATACTCATCTAATAACTCATCATGCTCATCAATTAAGTCATCAAGCTCATCTCTTAAGTTATTTTGTTCAATAAACTGTAGTTTTAAACTTTCTTCATTATTATCTGATTTCTCTTTCTGATAATAGATAAAAAAAACTAATAAAGAAATAACAAAAAACAAAAAGACAATTACCTTCTTCTCTTTTACTAAATTTATAAAATTCGAAAATCGATTCATATATTAATCAGATGTATTGCTAAGATACTCATATCTCTAAAAAAACAAAGCTAGGCAAGTAATAAATAAAATATCCTTACAGAATTGTAAAGATATTTTATTTTGTGGGCCTAGCAGGGCTTGAACCTGCGACCCCTTGATTATGAGTCAAGTGCTCTAACCAGCTGAGCTATAGGCCCTCCTTTTAAAAAGGTAATGCAAAACTATCAAATTTGTTGAATTATCTGTAGTTTTATTTAATGAAAAAAATAGAACATATTGTTTTTGACTTAGGTAATGTTATTCTAAATATTGACTATCAAAAAACAATTGAAGAATTCAATAAATTAGGCATTTCTAATGCCTCGAGCCTGTATTCTCAATCATCTCAATCAAGTATATTTGATTTGCTCGAAACTGGAAATATATCTGATCAAAAATTTATATTAGAAATAAAAAAATTATGCCAAAAAACAACATCAAAAGAAATAATTAAGGCATGGAATGCAATACTGCTTGAAATTCCTAATGAACGAATTTTATTATTAAATAAATTAAAAACCAATTTTAATATTTTTCTTTTAAGTAATACAAATTCAATTCATATAAAAGAATTAATTTATAAACTAGGTGTTAAGAAATATAATGAATTCTATAGTATTTTCAAAAAAGTTTATTACTCTCATGAAATAGGATTAAGGAAACCAAACCCTGAAATATTCAAGCTTATAATAAAAGAAAACAATCTAAAAATACAGAATATCTTGTTTATTGATGATTCCATTCAACATATCGAATCTGCTAAAAAAATTGGTATATTAACACATCATTTACTAAAACATGAAACTATTGAAACTATTTTTCCTGACATAGTTCAATAAGGACGCCTAAAGTATCTTTTGGATGTAAGAAGCAAATTAGCTTATTATCAGCTCCCTCCTTTGGGATTTCATTTAACACTCTTATACCCTCTTTTCTAATACGTTTTATTTCAAAATAAATATCACTGACTTTTATTGCAATATGATGTATCGCGCTATTATTATTATTAAGAAATTTTGAAATAGTATGATTTTTATGACTTGATTCAATTAGCTCAATCTTTGATTCTCCCAAGTCAAAAAAAGAGGTAAGAACATCCTCAGAATCAACATACTCAGTCTTATAATTTGTCTTTCCTAATATCGATTTAAAAATAGCATTCGCTTCTGTAATATCTTTAACAGCAATTCCGATATGTTCAATTTTATCCATTACTAAAAAATCCAGAAATTAGTATGACGATTATGATGCAGTGCTGGTAATTGAAAGGAAATAATAAACTCATGTGTTCCGTAGTTATAATTCATAATACTTCCTGTTAATTGATAGTCATAGGAATATCCAATGTTTATTTGATTTGATTTAAATCCAAAACTAAATGACATCGTACCATCATTTCTGTATCCAAGACCTATCCAATTATAATTCTGATAAAGTAATCTAGTTGCAAAATTGATGATTTGTTTTTGATTAAGAGCATTCCTTAGAAGTAATACAGGTTCCAAATTCCATTCATTATTAATAATATTAAACTTATAAGATGACATAGTATAAAAATTCATAATCTCAGAGTTACTACCAAAACTTGAATTTCCAACTAATTGATTTGATGGTTGAACAACCTCTCTATTAAAAGAAGACTGTAGCATATTTATGCATGAAAAACCTAATGATAAGCGTTCATTATATAAATATAATCCAGAAGATAAATCTACTAATGTAGAACTAAAAGCAGATTCAGAGAAAGCAGGATCCTGATTTTCAGGAAGATCTTCATTGTCAAAATTTAATGAATAATATAATAACTTAGGTGCAATACCAAAAGATAAAAAAGTATTATTTGAATTTAAAGGTACATGAAATGCATATGATAATTGCAAATCAGTTTGAAAAGAAGGATTAGTATTTTCATAGCTAAAAACACCACCAATTGCAGAGTTATCATTAAGTAATTTATGATAGCTTATATTGGTGCTAAATGGAGCTCCTTCAAAACCCAGCCATTGCTGACGAGTTTGTATTACCAAAGGATTATATGGTTTACTTCCACTAACTGCAGGATTATATATTATTTCATTAATATAAAACTGACTATAAGTAGTCTGCTGTTGAGCGAGAAGAAACACTAAAGGATTCATAAAAATTAAAAATGTAAAAAGTCTTCTCATTAGCGCACAATTGTTAATGTTCCTTTGAAAACATCATTTCTTTCTTCTAAGCTTATTATGTAGTAATATGTAGCTGATGGCAAAATATTTCCATGCATATCAATTCCTTTGAATGCATCCTTAATTGAATTTTGATAATTTCTTCGTCTATATACCTGCTTGCCACTTTTAGAATAAATTTCTACCAAAGCACTGGGATATATATTAATATTTTTAATTTCCCATATATCATTTATACCATCATTATTTGGAGAGAATACTTTAAATGGAGATAAACAGATATCATAATTTGACTTAATTTCAACTGTATCATATGTAATACATCCATTATCATCAATAACTTCTAGAAA
>JABGXK010000049.1 GCA_018675825.1 Flavobacteriales bacterium
GCATAAGATCAGGAGTGAATTGAATTCTATTAAATTTTAAACCCATACAATCAGAAATTGTTTGAACAAGAAGTGTTTTTGCTAATCCTGGAACACCAACAAGGAGACAATGTCCATTACAGAATATTGATATCAATACTTGATCAATTACTTCATCTTGACCAATAATAACTTTAGAGATTTCAGCTTTAAAATTTTTATATGAATCTATAAATTTATTGACTAAATCTAAATTATCTTTTCTTTCATTCATAATTAATTCATCCATTTTTTATAGCAAGAACAAATTGACAAATCTTCAGAAACCTTAATATATGTAATAGGTATATTAACTAATATCCATTTATCAATAATATTTTGCTTTTTATTAGCAAGAGCATAATCCTTTAAGGTATCAAAATCATTAGCAATATTTGCTTTATGCTCATCAATTTTATTATTTAATCTAACAATACGATAAGCAGCTTGAGATCCATCATTAGATTTTGTTAAAGAAGGGGGCGTCATATCGCCTATTTTCATATTTTCTACTAAATATCTAATTGAAGGATCTAACTGATCTAATGTAAACTGTGTAGAACCTGTAGAAGGATTAATAATTAAACCTCCATTGTTTTTACTATTATCTTCAGAATATTTAATCACTGCATCCTCAAAAGAAATAACATTACTATCAATATCTAATTTAATTACAGATATATTATCTTTTGCTTTTTTTAATGATAAAGAATAAAATTTTGGTTTAATTAATATATGACGAACATTTATCTGTTCTCCTCTTCTTTCAATCATTTGAATAATATGAAAACCAAATTTTGATTCAACAACTTCAGAAATTTCATTATCATTAAGTTTAAAAGCTGCTCTTTCAAATTCTGGAACTAACTCTCCTCTAGACATAAAACCTAAATTACCACCATTATTTGCTGAAACAACATCATCAGAATATAGCGTAGCTAAAACCTTAAAATCCTCACCATCATATACTCTTTTTCTAAAAATATTTAATTTATCTCTAATATCTTGCTTTTCATTCTGAGAGATTTCTGGTAAGATAACAAGCTGAGAAAGTTCTAGCTGTAAAGGTAAAAGAGGGATATCATCATCATTTAGATTAAAAATATATTCTTTTACTTCATTAGGAGTTATCTTAATATTATTAATAATAGAGGATTGCATTTTCTGACTAAGAAACTGATCTTTGACTACATAAGAAAGTTCCTCTTTAATACTTTCAATGCTTCTTTTAAAATAATCCTCAACCATTTTCAATGACCCAAGCTGATCTTCAAAATAAGATATCCTGTTATTAACCTCTAGATCAACATCATCATTTGAAACATCTATTGTACTGTCAATTTTTGCATGATGAACAAGTAGGTTTTGGAAAAGTAAATCATTGACAATATTACATTTAATATCTTCAGTCTTGATCATACCTTGACTGAGGAATTGATTATACTGATTTTCAATATCCGAAGTTAAAAGTATTTCACTTCCAATAATTGCTTCTATCTTATCAATTGATTGAGAAAATAAAAAATTCTGAGTAAATAATATTACAATTAATATATATAAATATTTCATCTAATAAATTTTAATTTTATTCACCGATTTGCCATTATTGATTAAATCTTCAACTATCATATTTAGATAATCTATTTTGTTATTATTAATTAATAATGATTTAATTTTTTCCTTTTCCACTGAAAACGGACTTATTGTACCTTTTATTTTAAAATCTTTTAAAAATAATAAATAAAGATATGTTTTATCCTCAATTATATCATATTTTCTTTTTGATAAAAAAATTTTTTCAGGAAAAATATTATTAGGTAATTTTTGTTTAACTAAATTGAAATAATTCCATGTTGTATCATTAACATAATATTCAAGAGCATATTGCATGCAATAACCAATTAGGTCATCAATTTCATCATCATTATTTGATTTGAACATGATTAAAAGATCCTTAATATTAGGAGCATTCTTATCAATTATAATAAAGCGACCTTTAAAAATATCTTGATTTAATTTAAATTCATTTATATATTCATTATAATAAGATAAAATATCATCATGAATAACAGTAGTATCAAAATTTTGATTTATTAATTCTTGTTGATATTTATAGATTAAAAGTGAGTTTTTATAGTCTAAAACCATATCTTCAATATCTTTACTATCTTCATCAATATTGATTAAAGCTTGATTAAGAAGAACCTTTTCTCTAACCCATTTCTCAACATACATTTCAACAAACAAGTTGGTATCTTTAATAGATTTAGGAATATTATAAATAACATCATCAAAATATAAAAATTCATCATTAACTTTAGCTAAATAATATTCGGATTTGACATTATTACATGAAAAAGAGATCAATAAAAAAACAATAGAAAATAATGATAAGGAATATCTCACAAATCTTATTTTATTAAGGAATAGAGAAGATCTCTATTAACAGAGAATTTATACTTAGATCTCAAATAAGATATCCACTTATTATCTAAAAATTTCTGATAATCTGAAATAACTTTTCCTTTAACTTCATTAAGAGACATTGAACCAGAAGGGAGAATACTAGATACATTAATGATAATAATACTTCCATCATCAGCAATTATATCCTTACTAATTCCAACTTCCCATGATATATTATCAATATAAGTATTATCTCCTTTAATAAATCTATTTGCTGTAACTTGAAGATTTAACGGAGATTCCTCATTAACAATTTCTAATATTTTTTTATCATCAATAGTGCCCCTATTTAGTCTATAAAGCAAACTTTTCACCTTTCTTGCAGTTGATAAATTACGACATTTATAAATTTTTGCATCAACTCTCTTATCCCAATTATAATTACCAATATTCTCAGTAAAGTATTTTATTAAACCTAAAGAATCATCAACTGCTTTTTTCCAAACATTTTTATTTGTCAAATCAAATAACAAGATACCTTCTCTATACTCATTAAGAAGAATTTTAAATTCTGGGTATTTAATCTCTAATTGACTTTCTTCATATTTAAATAGGCATATATTAACAAAATCTAGATATAGCATATCAAAATTATTATTATTCTTTTGATTATCTAGTATGTATTTAGTAAAATCATTTTGATAGAAAGTCATGTTTTCTATCTTTATTAGTGATTTATTTAAACTAGTGGCATTTTTTCCATCCCAAATACTATTACTAACATTTTTAACAGCTGCTCTTCTTAAAGAATTAAAATTTTCTTTATATACTTTTATGCTATATAAATCTTTAAGTTTTTTTAACATAAACTCACTACCTAATGTGTTTCTAGAATCTTTTTCTATACTAGTTTTAACTTTTAAATATAAGTCATCATTAAGCTCTATAGGAAAGTCTTCAATTAACATAATAATATGCCATCCAAAATCTGTTCTAAAAGGCTCTGAAAAATCACCAATCTTTTTAAGAAGAAATGCTTTGTTTTCGAAAGCAGGAACCATCTTTCCAACACCAAAAGCTGGAAGCAAACCTCCTTTTATAGCAGATGACCTGTCCTCAGAAAACCTTTCAGCAACTTCAGCAAACGGATCACCATTTTCTAGTAATTTATAAGTCTCTAATGCTTTTTGGTTAGCTTGATCAATTTTATTTTTACTAGCACTTTTACCTGTTTTAAACATTATATGCGCAACCTTTCTTTGGCCAACTGCTTTTCTCCTGTTATTAACTTTTATTAAATGGTAACCATATTTAGTTTTAATAGGTTGAGAAATTTCACCAATCTGAGTAGAATAAGCAGCTGATTCAAAATCATAAACCATCATGAATGCAGTAAAGTATCCGAGTTCTCCCATATTATCAATAGCAGATTTATCATCAGAATATTTAATTGCAGCATTTTCAAATGTTATATTTCCACTAACTATCTCTCTTCTGAGATCATTTATTCTATTTATTGCATCATCTTTATCTTCATTATTAATATTGATTAATATATGACTTGCATTTATATCATATTGAATTCTTTCTAGAGCTTCATCAAATAAATCTTCATTAAATTGATCATCTCTTAAGTAAGGTTTTACCAATTGTTTTTTATAACCTTCCAATTCATTAATAAATGTAGTAAGGGTATCATATCCAAGGGCTTTAGCTTCAGTAACTTTTAGCTTAAAATTAATAAAAAGTTCAATATACTCATCTAAATAAGCTTGATCAATAACTTGGTCGTCATTATTCTTATTAAATATATTCTTGAATTCATCTAAAGAAATTTTCTCATTTCCTATTTCTATCAAAGATTCTTGAGAGAAAATATTTAAATTTATTAAAATTGTTAATGATAGTAATATAATGTTTTTCATTTTCTTTTTTTTATCTACTGTAATTTGGAGCTTCTCTTGTAATAGTTACATCATGTGGGTGACTTTCAACAATTCCAGCTGGTGTAACTTTTATAAATTCAGCATCCTTTAAGTTAATAATATTTTTAGCTCCAGAATATCCCATTCCAGCTTTCAATCCGCCTATCATTTGATGAATCACTTCTGAAAGATGACCTTTAAAAGCAACCCTACCTACAATTCCCTCAGGAACTAATTTATTAAGATCCTCTTCATGTTCTTGAAAATACCGATCCTTAGATCCTCTTTGCATTGCATCTATCGAACCCATACCTCTATAAGATTTATATTTTCTACTCTCAAAAATTATTGTTTCTCCTGGAGATTCTTCAACTCCAGCTATAATTGATCCAAGCATTACAGAACTGGCGCCAGCAACCATAGCCTTAACAATATCTCCTGAATATCTAATTCCACCATCTGCTATCAAAGGAATATTATATTTCTTAGTAATTTCATAAACATCCATAACAGCAGTTAATTGAGGTACACCAATTCCAGCAACAACTCTTGTAGTACAAATTGATCCGGGTCCAATACCAACTTTAACTGCATCAGCACCTGCTTTTATTAGTTCTTCAGCAGCTTTTGCAGTGGCAATATTACCAACAACAATATCAATAGAATTATATGTATTTTTTACTTTAGTAAGAATATCTATAACATTTTTTGA
>JABGXK010000050.1 GCA_018675825.1 Flavobacteriales bacterium
ATAGCTTGCATGATCAGGATAGTCATTTTTAAAATTGAGAATATTTTCAATTTTAGCTCCTCTAAAAGAATAAATACTTTGAGCATCATCTCCAACCACGCAGATGTTTTCATTTAAAGCAGCTAATTTTTTAATAATTAGATACTGAACATGATTAGTATCTTGATATTCATCAATTAAAATATATTGAAATTTATTTTGGTATTTTATAAGTATTTCAGGAAAATTATTTAGCAAATGATAGGTGTTTAAAAGTAAATCATCGAAATCCATTGCTGATGCCTTTATACATCTTTGAGAATACCTTCTATAAATTCTTTCAAAATCTGGTCTCTTGGCTATTTTATCTGTTTGAATTAATTCTATGTGATTTGAATATGATTCAGCTGTTATAAAGTTGTTTTTTAATGATGATATTCTGTTTAAAATGATTGAAACTTTATAGATATCCTTATCTAGATTCATTTCCTTAATTATACTTCTGATTAGGCTTTTTGAATCATCACTGTCATAAATAGTAAAACTCTGAGGGTAATTTAGTTTTTCAGATTCAATTCTTAGTATTCTAGAAAAAACAGAATGAAAAGTGCCCATCCATAAATTCTTAGAAATATTTTGACCAACAATGGATTCTATCCTATCTCTCATTTCTTTCGCTGCCTTGTTTGTAAAGGTTAATGAAAGGATATTAAATGGCGGAATATTATTTGCTAGTAAATGAACAATTCTATATGTAAGCACTCTAGTTTTTCCTGAGCCTGCACCAGCAATTACCATTAATGGACCTGTAATATGCTGAACAGCTTTTTTTTGTTCGGGATTAAGTTGATCTAAATAATTTTCCATGATAAATTTTGCTTGGCAAATCTAATGTTTTTTATATAAGATAAAGCATCTATTCATTGGGTAGTATAACTATTTTTAAATCAAATAATTTAGAAGTTAATTTCTTAAGCTTCTTCTTCTTTCTATGCTAATTTTGTGAGAATAATAAAAAAAGATGATTTATTAAGAATGTAATGTACATAAGATTTCATCTCTATAAATAGAAATCCAGATTAATATTTTGTAAATTTGAAAAAAATTTTTATCCATATGAAAAAACTGTTGATTCTTTTGATAGCAATTGGTAGCGTCACTCAATTACATGCAACTCATTTAATGGGAGGAGAGATAACCTGGATATGTATTGATTCTGGCCCTGATGCAGGTAAATATATATTTAAGTTAAAATTATATAGAGATTGTGATGGAACTAGCTTAAGTACTTTTGCTCAAACAATAAATGTTTGGGATCATCCTTCAGTTACTTCATTGTCTGTCGATTTTATTTCTAATACAGATATTTCTCCAGATTGTGATGTTACAAATAGTGGAAATCCTCAGCTTGATTGTAATAGTAATCCTGTTGGAGCAGTAGAGGAGTATATCTATGAATCACTACCTGTCAGTTTACCTGGATCACCCCCTGCTACTGGGTGGCATTTTACCTGGGATTCTTGTTGTAGAAATGGAGCAATAACAAATTTAGTCTTATCTAGTCCTACATCGCCTTCAGAAGGATTTACTTTGAGAGCTTCTATGTTTCCTTATTATGATAATTTAGGAAATGTTGTTCCTGCTGATCCGTGTTTTGATTCTTCTCCTATTTTCAATGAAAGTCCTCAAACAATTATTTGTACAGGATATCCTTTTGCTTATTCTCATAACGCATCTGATTCCGAATTAGATTCAATTTCTTATGATTGGGATGAACCATTAGATGATTTTGCTGGAGCATTTACGCCTCCAACAAATCCAATGCCATTACCATTTCTTGCGCCTTATACTTATGATGCTCCCCTTCCTGGTGGGGTTACTCTTGATAATGTTACTGGTGAAATTTCATATAATTCAACCATCTCTGGTAATTTTGTTACCGTAGTAAGGATTGATGCTTTCAAATGTGGACAACTAGTTGCTCAGATCTATAGAGAAATTCAGGCTGTATTAATTGCTTGTCCATCACTCTCTGGTGGTACTAGTAATTTACCACCTACAGTTTCTCCACCATTTACTGACCCTATTACTGGTTTACCATCTTATTCTACAAGTGTTCCTGCTGGTGGAGTAATTAATTTTTCAGTTCATTCAGATGATTTTGATATTTATGGAAATGGTCAGCCCCAAGATGTAACTCTTGAAATTACAGGAGGACAAATGGCTGGAGATTTTGTTACGCTTAGTGATTGTGCAAACCCTCCATGTGCTACTTTTGATAATGGAGCTGGTCTTACCCCTCCATTTTCTAATCCAACTTTTGTAGATGGTTATTTTCAATGGCAAACTGCATGTAGTCATGTATCTACTAATGTTGGTTGTGGAAATATTTCTAATCTATATACATTTGCTATAAAGGCATATGATGATTTTTGTCCTGCTCCTGCCATTACTCTTGCAACCATTACCATTGAAGTGACTGCAGCTAACTCACTTCCTCAACCAGATCTCCAATGTGCCTTTTTAAATGGTGATGGTGATCTAACACTTGATTGGAATGAAACTTTTGGAGCTAATGCTTCGACGATTTATCATATCCTTGGATCTGATAATATTGGTGGGCCTTACACTATTTTAGCAGATGTTTATTATCCAGATACAATTTATACTATTGATTCAGTAAATATTCCTATTGGATATGAGTTTTTTTATATGACTCAAGAATCTGCATGTGCAAATAATTCATTTGAATCTGATACTATTACTCCAATTGAATATGCTATTTCTCATTCTGATGTTAGTTGTTGGGATGATGCTGATGGTCAGATTACTATTGAGGTATTAAGTACTATGCTTTCACCATTTAGTTATTATATTAACGGCGTTTTAAATCCAAACCCAATTCCATATGATACGGTTTTTAGTGGATTATCTACAGGAATATATGCTATTACTGTAAGTGATAATGGTAGTTGTATGAGTACTAGTGACATCTCTATAACTGCTCCTGGATCTCCTTTACAATCTATTGTTTCTGATAGTATGAATATTTGCAGTGGTAGTAGTGATGGTATTGCAATTGGTTCTGGTGCTGGAGGTACTCCTCCATATAGTTTTGAGTGGTTTGACAATAATTTCATAAGTTTTAG
>JABGXK010000051.1 GCA_018675825.1 Flavobacteriales bacterium
AATATTTTTTATCAGTCTTAGGAAAAACATCTTTTGCAGTTTGTTCATTATCAGGGTGCCACTGCTTAGCTAAATTTGGATTAACCTCAGCTAATGATCTACCTTTTGGTGGCTTTTTTGACATAAAGCAAATATATAATATTCTTTTTGCATAAATAATATTAAAAATTTATCAAAATCGATGAAAACAATAAAAATGGAGCTTGAAAAAATGAATTATTATAATTACATACTTAACTACAAAAAAACCCTACCAATTATGGTAAGGTTTTTGTGATCTCGACAGGATTCGAACCTGTGACCCTCTGCTTAGAAGGCAGATGCTCTATCCAACTGAGCTACGAGACCATTATTTTAGGCCGACAAATTTATACTTTTTTCTTATTAGATATGATATTATAAATATAAAATTATTATCGGTTTAAGTCTGCCATTTTAATTGCAGTTATTGCAGTTTCTATACCTTTATTTCCATGATTACCTCCAGATCTACTAATCGCTTGCTCCATTGTATTGTCTGTAAGTACACCAAATATAATAGGAATATCTAAAGATATATTTAAGTCTTTTATTCCGTTACTTACTGCTTGACATACATAATCAAAGTGTTTTGTCTTTCCTTGAATAACACTTCCAAGACATATTATAGCATCTAAGTTTCTCTTAGCAAGGATCTTTGTACCATAAATTAACTCAAAACTTCCTGGAACTTCAATCATTTCAATATCTTCAGTATTTACTCCACAATCAATTAAAGTATCATAAGCACCCTTATATAAGCTGTCAGTAATATTTTTATTCCATTGAGATACTATAATTCCAAAACGTAGTCCTTTAGTACTAGGAACTTTATCCTTATTATAAGTTGAAAGGTTTGTATTTTTGGTAGCCATAAGGCTTAATTATCTGTTTTCAGCTCTAGATATATATTGTGTAACATTTTGACCTTCCTTAGAACTTTTATAATCACTTTTTATTCGTTTATATAATTCTAATGCACCTTCATAATCTTCTTGTAGTTCAAGAACTATGGCTTGTTTCATTAAAAATCTAGGAGTAGTAAATCCATTATCATTATTATCTGCAGCATCTTGAAAATACTCAAGAGCCATATCTTGTTCACCTAACTCTAAATAAGCATCACCAATACATCCAATAGCTAAAGAAGATAAAATAATATCATCAGAACTATACTCCTTTAAGTAATCAATAGCATTTTCATAATCTTTAAGATGAAGATAAGATAATCCTGCATAATAATTAGCTAGATTTCCTGGCTTAGTTCCTGAATACTCATCAGAAATATCAATAAACCCTAAGTACTGACCGTCTCCATTTAAAGCTAAGTTAAATGAATCTTTAGCGAAGTAAATCTCTGCATAAAACATTTCAGATTGAGCATCTTCTTCTAAAGGATCTAAAATAAATTTTCCATATCCAACATAAATTGCTATAACAAGAATTATACCACCTATAATTTTCATTAATTTACCTTGATTATCCTCAACATATTGCTCAGTTCTAGTTAAAGCACTTTCAACTTTAGCAAATTGATCATCAGTTTTATTATTTTTTTTAGCCATTTAATCTTATTTTTGGAGCGCAAATATAAGTTTTTTAAGAATTATATCATTATTATTATTTATGATTATTTATTTATACTTACTTATAAACATAATTATATATATATTTTGTACTTAAAACAATTATCATTATTCCAATTTAAGAACCACTCTAAAAGGAGTTTTACATTTAATGAAAAGATTAATTGTTTTGTTGGTAATAATGGAGTTGGAAAAACAAATATTTTAGATGCTATTCACTATTTATCATTAACCAAAAGTTATTTTAATCATATTGATGCACAAAATATCCAATTTGGAAATCAATTTTTTATTGTTAAGGGTAATTTTAATAATCAAGATAAAGATGACGAAATACAATGTAACTTTAATATAGGTTCAGGAAAGATTATTAAAAAGAATCAAAAAAAATATAAAAGGTTTTCAGAACATATTGGTCAATATCCAATTATTATTATCTCTCCGACTGATTCTAACCTAATATTAGAAGGCAGTGAGATAAGAAGAAAATATCTTGATAGTAGTATCTCACAATTTCAAAAAAGTTATCTCAGAACTCTTATTGATTACAATAAGGTTTTAAAACAAAGAAATAGTTTACTTAAACAATTTACAGAAAGAAATTACTTTGACTCAATATCTCTAGAAATCTATAACAATAAACTAATAACTTATGGAACTGAGATATATAATCAGAGACAGTCTTTTTTAGAAAAGCTTACACCAGTTTTTAATAAATATTATAAAGAAATATCATCTGATAATGAAACTGTTAGTTTAAGTTATAGATCACAGCTTAATAATTGTAATTTTTTAACTCTTTTAAATGATAGTCTAGATAAAGATAGAATCTCTCACCATACAAGTATAGGCATTCATAAGGATGATATTATTTTTGAGATGAATGATCATTCAGTAAAAAAGATTGGATCACAGGGTCAACAAAAATCATTTTTAATTTCTCTTAAGCTTGCTCAGTTTGAATTTATTACTCAAAAAATTGGTTATAAGCCTATATTATTACTTGATGACATTTTTGACAAGCTTGATGATAATAGAGTTGAAAAACTTATTGCCTTTACTAGTAAGGGTACTTTTTCTCAAGTATTTATAACAGATACTAATAAACAAAGAAGCAAGGATATACTAGATAGGACCGGTATAGATTTTGAAATCTTTAAAATCAAGAATAAGTAATGAGAAAAGCAAGTTCAAATACAAATTCTTTGTCTTCCTTAATTAGAAAGATACTTAAAAATCCAAAGATTTCTGAGAGGTTAGATAATCTTGATGTCTTAGAAGTTTGGGATACATTGATTGGATCTAATCTTCAAAAGTATGTTACTGATTCCAAGGTTTATAAAGGTAAACTCTTTATAAAGCTAAAATCATCAACTCTAAGAAATGAATTCAGCTATAAAAAAACTGATCTTATAAAGGAAATCAATTCCCGTTTAGGCAAAAAAATTATTGAAGACATTATCTTTAAATAGTTATTTATAATTACCTCATATTTATTAGCAGGAGTATAAAAAAAAAGAGACTTTACCTAAAATCTTTCTCCGTTAGTAAAATGAAAGTCAGCCTCAATATTGGCATTATCATCTGAATCTGACCCATGAACAGCATTCTTAGCTTTACTTTCAGCAAATTCAGCTCTTATTGTCCCTTTAGCAGCAACAGAGGGGTCAGTAGCTCCAATTAATTCTCTAAAGTCTAATACAGCATTATCTTTTTCTAAAAGAGCCGCTATAATGGGACCACTTGACATATAATCTACTAATTCAGCATAAAAAGGTCTTTCCTTATGAACTTCGTAAAATTCACCAGCTCTCTCTTTAGTCAATAATACTTTCTTTAATGCAACGATTCTAAAACCTGATTTTTCAATCTTATTTAGAATTGCACCTGCATTACCAGCTTCAACAGCTTCTGGCTTTACCATGGTAAATGTTAGATTGCTCATATTTATCTTTTTTAAAATTTGCTGCAAAATTAGAAATTATTACAAAGTGAGCTTTTGTTTTTATTCTTATTTTTGCAAACTATGTTTAAAAAAGCAAATAATCTTAAAAAAATAATATCACAACCTAAAAATATTGTGATAACGACTCATAGAGGACCTGATGGAGATGCGATGGGTTCTTCTCTAGCATTATATAATTTATTAATTAATATTGGCCATAAGGTTAATGTTATTACACCTAATGATTATGCAAGCTTTTTAAATTGGATGCCTGGAAATGATACTGTAATTGAATATGATGGTAATGAAGAGAAATCAATACTAATAACAAGTAAAGCAGATATAATTTTTATGCTTGATTTTAATTCCATAACTAGATTAGATAATTTTTCTCAGACTGTTTCTGATTCTAAAGCATTTAAAGTTCTAATTGACCATCATCAAGATCCTGATATGAAGATTGCTGACTTAATATTTTCTGATTCAACATCATGTTCTACGGCTCAATTATTATATGAATTAATAGAAGCTATGAATATGACTAATGATATTAATATGGATATTGCTGAATGTCTATATGTTGGTATTATGACAGATACTGGTTCATTTAAATATAATTCTACTACATCAAGAACACATAATGTTATAGCAAATCTTATAGATAAAGGTGCTAGAAATTCTAAGATACATGATTTAATATATGATAATTCTTCTGCAGATAGGATGAAATTACTTGGATACTGTATTAATGATAAATTATTATTATATCCAGAAAATAATGCTGCTATTATTTCGTTAACTGATGAAGAGTTAAATAGATTTAATTTTAAGAAAGGTGATACTGAAGGTATAATTAATTATGCACTTGCTATTAAAGGTATTATATTTGCAGTATTAATTGTTCAAAGGGGAGATATTGTAAAGCTTTCTTTAAGATCAAAGGGAAATTTTAAGGTTAACCTAATTGCTAATAAGTATTTTAATGGAGGAGGTCACACCAATGCTTCAGGTGGAATGACTTATATGACTGTAAATGAAACTATTAAAAAAGTAGAAAGTATTATAAATAAATATAAAAAAGAATTAAATAATTAAAAATTAATAAATAATGAAAACAATTTTTTTATCACTAGCGTTGCTAATTGGAGTAAGTTGTACAAGTACTAATAATAATAATAATAACATGGAAGATGGAATGTATGCAAATATCAAAACTAATAAAGGTGAGATATTAATTAAACTAGAATTTGAAAAAACACCTTTAACAGTAGCTAATTTTGTGGCACTTGCAGAAGGAAATATGAAAAACAAAAAAAAACCTATTGGAACACCTTACTATGATGGACTGAAATTTCATAGAGTAATAGCTGATTTTATGATACAAGGTGGATGTCCAGATGGTAACGGAACTGGGGATCCTGGTTATAAATTTGCTGATGAATTTCATCCTGACCTTAAACACGATAAGGGTGGTATCTTATCTATGGCTAATTCAGGACCTACTACAAATGGATCTCAATTCTTTATTACTCATAAAGAAACACCTTGGCTAGATGGTAAACATTCAATCTTTGGATCTGTTGCTGATTCCACACATATGGATATAGTTAATTCTATTGCTCAAGATGATATTATAGAGACTGTAACTATTATTAGAGTTGGTGATAAAGCAAAATCTTTTGATGCTGTTAAAGTTTTTAATTCT
>JABGXK010000052.1 GCA_018675825.1 Flavobacteriales bacterium
TCCATCAACACCTTCTTCAAGCTCAACAAAAATTCCAAAATTTGTAAAATTACGAACCTTCACAGTTAATTTTGAAGACAAAGGATATTTAGTCTCAATATCTGCCCATGGATCTGGTAACATTTGTTTGATCCCAAGAGACATTTTTCTTTGATCTCTATCTAATGTTAAAATCTTAGCTTCTAACTCATCACCTTTACTGAAAAAATCATTTGCACTTCTTAGATGAGTAGACCAAGACATTTCAGAAACATGTAACAAAGCTTCAATACCAGCTTGTAGCTCAACAAAAACACCATAATCAGCCACAACAACAACCTTTCCTTTTACTACATCACCTATAGAAATTTTTTCATCAAGATCTTGCCATGGATGAGAACCTAATTGTTTTAATCCAAGTTGAATTCTACTTTTACCTTCATCAAAATCTAAAATAACCACATTGATTGTTTCGTCTAAAGAAACAATCTCATCAGGATGAGAAACTCTCCCCCAAGACAGATCAGTAATATGAATTAATCCATCAATACCTCCCAAATCAACAAAAACTCCATATGATGTAATATTTTTAACTGTACCTTCAATTACTTGACCCTTTTCTAGTTTAGACATTATCTCTTTTGTTTGGACAGCTAAATCTGCTTCAATTAATGCCTTATGAGAAACAACAACATTTCTAAATGACTCATTCACTTTTACAATCTTAAATTCCATTTTCCTTCCTACATATTCATCATAATCACGAATTGGCTTAACATCAATTTGAGAGCCAGGCAAGAAACATTCAATACCAAAAACATCAACAATCATTCCTCCTTTAGTTCTACTTTTAATTTGTCCATTAACTACTTCACCAGTTTTAAGAGCATCATTTACCCTTTCCCATGCTCGTAAAACCCTTGCTCTTCTATGAGATAATATAAGTTGACCATTTTTATCTTCTTGCTTCTCAACTAAAACCTCAACAATATCTCCAATCTTTAAATCCTCCTTATACTTAAACTCTGAGCTAGAAATTACACCATCTGACTTGAAATTAATATCTACAATCACCTCTCTATCTGATACATAAACAACTTTACCATCGATAACTTGCTTAGATTCAACAACCGGAAGCGTTGATGAATATGTGTTAACTAATTCTTGTCTTTCTTTATCACTATATATATCACTATTAATAACATTATCCCAATTAAATTCTTCTGAAATATCTTCTTTCACTTCTTCTACAACATCATCTTTAGAAACTGTAACGCTTTCTTCTGAAATATCTTCTTTCACTTCTTCTACAACATCATCTTTAGAAACTGTAACGCTTTCTTTTTTATCTAAAGAATTGAATTCCTTAGTATCTACTTCTTTTTTCGTTGATTTCTTATTGGATTCTTTTTTAGAAACAGGCAAATCCTTATTTGTTTCTTTTTCTTGTTTTTTTGACATATCAAAAAAATTAATTTGTATCTTCAATCTAATTAATTAAGGCCCAGATGCTAAAGATTAAGAAGAGCATTTTTATTATTTCACCTCATTTAATTGCCTTAACTAACATCATTAAACGGGGCGCCAAATATACATTATTAATTCAAATAATTATAAAAATAAACACTAGAATTTTTGTATAAATTTGGCTACCTTTTCCATTAACCACCTAGGTGTAGAAGTAGCTCCACAAATACCTACGGTTAATGCATTTTCAAACCATTCCTCTTGGATTTCGTTAATATCAGATATAAAATAAGATTTTTTATTTTCAATTTTACAAGAAGAAAAGAGCATCTTTCCATTTGAACTCTTTGTACCACTAACAAAAATAATAACATCATTATTGCTAGCAAAAAACTTCAATTGAGGCTCTCTTCCTGAAACCTGTCTACATAAAGTGTCATGAACAACAAATTTTAATTCATCATTTTTTCCAATTGAAATTAATTTATCCTTTATAATATTTATAATATTCTGAAAAGCAGCAGGGCTTTTTGTAGTTTGAGAATAGATGTATATAGGCTTTTCAAAATTAACCTTAGATAAATCATCTTTAGTTGTAACGATTATAGCTTTTCCTTCTGTTTGACCAACAAGTCCAGTCACTTCAGCATGTCCTTCCTTCCCAAAGATAATTACCTGACCATCAATATTTTTTATTTGCTCATATCCTTCTTTTATCTGATGTTGTAACTTTAAAACAACAGGACATGAAGCATCTAGTAATTCTATATTATTCTTTAGTGCAATTTCATAAGTAGATGGGGGTTCTCCATGAGCTCGAATAAGAATTTTACAATCACTCAAATTAGCTAACTGATCATGATCAATTATCTCTAATCCAAGTTTACTTAATCTATCAATTTCTTTATTATTATGGACAATATCCCCAAGACAATAAAGTTTTCTGTCATTTTTTAATATTTCTTCTGCCATTTCAATTGCATAGACAACACCAAAACAGAAACCAGATTTTTCATCAATCGTTACTTTCATTTATACATTTTTTTTAATTAACTGGCAAACTAACTCATTCTGTTGATTAAAATTAAGTAACGTATTGTTAATCACAATTGCATCCTTTGCTTGAAATAACGGATTAATTTCTCTACCCATATCATCAGAATCTCTTTTATTTAGATTAACTAATACTTGATCATACGTGATTTTATGGTTATGTATCTTTAACTCATCAAATCTTCGTTTTGCTCTAATATTAATATCAGCAGTTACAAAAAATTTAATATCAGCATTAGGCATAACCTTAGTACCAATATCTCTACCATCCATAACTACATTCTTATTAGCACATGTCTTTTGTTGAAAATTAATTAATTTCTCCCTTACTTGTTTTATTTTACTAATATCACTTACATGATTAGAAACATTATTATCTCGAATCAAATTTTCTACATTTTGACCGTTTAATAATGTTTCAGTAATACTTAATTTAGCATTGTGATTGAAAGATATGTCAATTTTATCTAAACTCTTTAACAATAGATAATGATTTATCTTATTATTACAGATGATATCATTTTCTATACAATAAAAAGTGATTGCCCTATACATTGCCCCAGAATCAACATATTTCATATTAAATTCTTTAGAAATATGCTTAGCAATAGAACTTTTACCACAAGATGAATGGCCATCAATAGCAATATTAATTAATTTTATACTCATAAACCAAAAGTACTTAGATTGGTACTAATACTAAAAGTATTAACTTTTCCTGATAAATGATAAGCAGATCTACTATAGTTGAAATTAATCTTAGAGACATTAAAACCAACCCCATATGAAAAACCAACCATTCCATTAAATGAACGAATAGTCATATCAAATCTTCTTTGAAAATTAAATCCTCCTTGAATAAAAAAGTTATTTTTAAATAAATTTAATTCCCCTCCGATAATAATATGTCGCAAAATATTTTTAGCAATACTTTCATCTTTAATTTCCATCTCACCAGTTTCATTATTAGTAAAACTACTTAATGAATAATTATTACTTATATTATACTTATTAAGATGATGAAATACCAAAGAATAAGTTAAGGGAAGGTGATCTAATTTTTTACTTAATCCAAATTGGATATCTAAAGGAATCTCTTCTCTTATTGATGTATATGATTTTATTTGTTTTCCTATATTTTTAACTAATAATGTAGCAGTAAAATAATTGTCTTGATTAAAATATGTTGAAGAAATATTAGAAGAAAGAGCTAAGGCATTATAGCTTTCATAATTTGAATTTAATAAACTTAAATTTACTCCTAAGCTTATTTTACTGTTCAGTTCTCTACCAAAGCCAAAAGTAATTACCTGATCATTAGCAGTAAAAGATAAATTCTGATCACCTATCTCATTAGATGCATTAAATTCACCATAGCTATTAGCATCAATACCAAATGAAAAACAACCAATATTTTCTAAGGTTCTAGCATAATAAAACGAGACCATCTTAATATCTGAAAAATAATCAACAAAACTAAAACCTAATTCATTATGCATTTTACTATTAAGTAAAGATGGTGTTGTTTGTGCTAACGAAATATCATTATCATATATTGAAATAAGATTACCTCCCATTGCTAATGACCTTGCTGAATAATCTAAATTAATATAAGAAAAAGAATTATTACCATCTAGGCAATAAATACAGTTAGTAATAAAAAAACATAAAACAAGTAATCTAATTTTCATTAATCTATTGAATTTATAGATTAAAGTTAGTTAATATTCTTCATTATACTAAAGCAATATCAATAACTTCATGCATATTATCAACATAATAAAATGTCATATTTCTTAAATATTGTTCATTAATAACAGAAACATCTTTTCTGTTTTGAGATGATAATATAATTTCTTTAATACCTGATCTTTTTGCTGCAAGAAGCTTTTCTTTAATACCACCAACTGGCAAGACTTTTCCTCTTAATGTTATTTCTCCAGTCATAGCTATTTTCTCTTTAACTAATTTTTTAGTAAATATAGAAACTAGCGAAGTAAACATTGTAATACCAGCAGAAGGACCATCCTTTGGAGTAGATCCCTCAGGTACATGAATATGCACATTCGTTTCTTGAAATATATTGCTATCAATTTTATAGTGTTTAGAATTTGATTTTAAATATTCTAATGATAAGATTGCTGATTCTTTCATTATCTTTCCAATATTACCAGTAATTGATAGAACACCCTTACCATGACTTAGACTACTTTCTATAAATAATATGTCACCACCTACACTTGTCCAAGCTAAACCAGTAACTACTCCTGGAATTGAATTATTAAGTAATCTATCTCTGTCAAACTTAGGAGGACCTAGAACTAATTCCACTATCTCTTTATCTACATCGTGCTTATAATCCTCATCCATAGCAATAGATTTAGCCGCATATCTAATCATTTTACTTATCATCTTTTCTAATCCTCTAACACCTGATTCTCTAGTATATTGATCAATTATCTTTTCTAACACAGAATTAGATAACTTTAATTTATCATTACTAATTCCGTGAGCCCTTAATTGTCTAGGTAACAGGTGTTTTTGAGCAATTTTTACTTTTTCTTCAATTGTATATCCACTAATTTCTATAATCTCCATTCTATCTCTTAATGCAGGTTGAATCGAAGACAAAGAATTAGCTGTAGCCACAAATAACACTTTAGACAAATCATATTCAAGTTCTAGATAATTATCATGAAATTGCTCATTTTGCTCAGGATCAAGGACTTCTAATAATGCTGAAGATGGATCTCCATGGGAATCTCTTGTAACTTTATCAATTTCATCTAACACAAATACTGGATTAGAAGATTCTGCTTTTTTAATTGCCTTAATTATTCTGCCTGGCATTGCTCCAATATAAGTTTTTCTATGACCTCTAATCTCGGCTTCATCTCGAAGACCTCCTAAAGAAACACGTTGATATTTTCTACCTAATGCTTCAGCTATAGATTTACCTAGAGAAGTTTTACCAACGCCCGGGGGTCCATAAAGACAAATAATAGGAGATTTCATATCCCCTTTTAATTTTAGTACAGCTAAATGTTCAATGATTCTTTTCTTAACTTCTTCTAAGCCAAAATGGTCGCGATTTAATATCTTACTTGCTTTATCAAGGTTAAAATTATCATTAGTATACTCATTCCAAGGCAAATCTAAAATTAAGTCCAGAAAACTCCTTTGAACAGAATAATCAGACATTGAAGGATTCATTCTTTGAAGTTTCTTTAACTCTTTTTCAAAAGATTCTTTAACTTCTGTAGACCATTTCTTTTTTAATGCTTGAGACTTCATCTCTTCTACCTATTTTCCAGAACCAGCACCACCTAACTCTTCCTGAATAGCTTTCATTTGTTGATGCAAAAAATATTCTCTTTGTTGTTGATCTAAATCCGTTTTTACCTTAGATTGAATTTCATTCTTCATTTCAAGCATTTGAAGTTCTTTAGTAAGTAACTCTAAGACTTTAATAGCTCGTTTTTTTAAATCAATTTCTTCTAACAAAGCTTGTTTATTAATCATGTTAATACTCATGTTAGATGAAACAAAATTAATAACAAATGAGGAACTCTTAATATTCTTAATTGCTATAGAAGCTTCATTTGGAATATTAGGAGATTCATCTATTATTCTTAGTGCTAAATCCTTAATTGAAGAAACTAAAGCATCA
>JABGXK010000053.1 GCA_018675825.1 Flavobacteriales bacterium
TGATCCTGTTAATGTAGTTGTTGATCCTATGACTGATAAGGGGATTGGACCTATAGTGTCTATTAATTTAGGAGATATTAACTCTAAGAGTGTTGAAGAAGGAAAGAAAATTTTTAAATCAAAATGTTCTGCTTGTCATAAGATTGAGAAAAGATATATAGGCCCAGCATTAAAAGGGATTATTAATAGAAGAACTCCAGAATGGATTATGAATATGATCATGAATCCAGAGGAAATGCTTGTAAAAAATGAAATAGCAAAACAATTATTGATAGAATATAGTGCTCCTATGGCTAATCAAGGAATAAATGAGGAGGATGCAAGAAAAATCTTGGAGTTTTTAAGAACAGAAAATTGAAAAAGAGTTTAACTAATTAAAATTTTAAAAAATGAATATATTAAATAGCCGGATACTTGTTATAATTTTATCAGTCATATTTTTTGGGTGTTCCCCATTAAATAATGATTCCAAATCTAAAGGAGCGTTATCTATTAATGCTGCAGAGAAGGTGTATGTTCCTCCAGGAGAACATGATTCTCATTATGCTTTCATTTCTGGAGGGTTTAGTGGTCAATTGTCAGTCTATGGATTACCATCTGGTAGGTTATTTAGGGTAATACCTGTATTTTCACAAGATCCAGAGAAAGGATATGGATATAGTGAGGAAACAAGACCAATGTTAAATACTTCACATGGATTTATTCCTTGGGGTGACGCACATCATCCAGATATTTCTCAGACAAATGGTACAGTTGATGGTCGGTGGGTTTTTATTAATGAAAATAATACCCCTAGAATAGCGAGAGTTAGTTTAGAAACTTTTGAGACAGAAGAAATAATTGAGATACCTAATTCTGCAGGTAATCATAGTTCTTCTTATGTAACTGAGAATTCAGAATATGTAGTTGCAGGTACTCGATTTGCAATTCCATTCCCGCAAAGAGATATGCCTATTTCTGATATGAAAGGAAATTTTAAAGGGGCATTATCTTTTTTAAGTATTGATGATGAGACGGGACATATGGATATTGCTTTTCAGATTATGATGCCAGGTTTTGATTATGATAAATGTCATCCAGGAAGAGATGAGTCTAGTGATTGGTTCTTTTTTACTACTTATAATACAGAAGAAGCTAATACTTTAATGGAGGTGAATGCATCTCAGAATGATAAAGATTTTATAGCTGCTGTTAACTGGAAAAAAGTAGAAGAATATGTTGCAAATGGTGGTGGCTATAAAACACCATCATTATATGCTCATAATATATGGGATGAAGCAACACATAGCGCAACAAGTACTATGAAAAAGGAGGTGTTAGTTGTTAATCCTAAAGATGTTCCTGGAGCTTTTTACATGTTACCTACTGCAAAATCCCCGCATGGTTGTGATGTTGATCCTACAGGAGAATATATTGTTGGTAGTGGAAAATTAGCTGCAACAATGACAATACATTCGTTTTCTAAAATGAAGCAAGCGATAGCAGATAAAGATTTTGATGGTTCTACTTATGGTATTCCTATTCTTAATTTTAAATCAGTTAATTATGGTGTTCTGAAACAGCCCGGATTAGGGCCTCTTCATACAGAATTTGATTCTAGAGGTAATGCTTATACAACATTCTTTATTTCTTCTGAGGTTGTTAAATGGAATATTAAGGATCTAACAGTATTAGATAGAAATCCAGTGTATTATTCTGTAGGTCATTTAATGATTCCTGGAGGTAACTCAAGAACACCAGATGATAAATACTTGGTTGCAATGAATAAGATTACTAAGGATAGATATTTGCCAACTGGACCTGAGGTATGTCAATCTGCTCAATTATTTGATATTTCAGGTGAAAAATTAGAACTTTTATTAGATTTCCCAACAATTGGAGAACCTCATTATGCAGCGGGTATTGCGGCTGATAAGATTGCATCGAAATCTAAGAAGATATATAGATTAGAAGAAAACAAACACCCTTATGCAGTTCAAAATGAATCAGAGACGAAGGTTGTTAGGAAGAATAATGAGGTGCATGTTTCAATGTCAATGATACGTTCTCATTTTTCGCCTGATAATATCGAAGGAGTTAAAGTTGGTGATAAAGTTTATTTTCATGTTACTAACCTAGAACAAGATTATGATGTTCCACATGGATTTTCTATGATAGGAGCAAACACTTCAGAGATTTTAGTTATGCCTGGAAGAACTGCAACTATAGTATGGGAGCCAAAACAAATTGGTGTTTGGCCTTTTTATTGTACAGATTTTTGTTCTGCACTTCATCAAGAGATGCAAGGCTATATTAGAGTGTCATCTAAGGATTCTGATATTCCTATAACATATTCTTTAGATGGTGATGTTCCTGGAATGGATAATTTATAGTTTTTTGATTGTAATTTTAATACTTAAGTAAAAATGAATATTTCTATACCATATGTTAAAAGAAGAAATTCCTTGATATTTCCTTCTAAATATATAAGTTTATCAAGAATGATGATGGTTCTTGTAGGTGTTCTACTTGTTTCATTGTTTTTTCTACCAATTTGGAAGATTGTATTAGTAGCTCCTCAATATCCTGAACCTTTAGGGTTAGACATTCATATTGATCATTTATCTGATGGAGTTCAATTTTATGATGTAAAGAACATTGATTTACTAAATCATTATATTGGTATGGCTCCTCTTCCAACTGAAGAAAATGTTGCAGATGGAAAGATAGAACCATTATTAGAATTTGTAATTTTTCCGATTGTTTTGTTAGTTATGATCTTCTTAGCTTTAGTTGTTGCATTATTTGGGAAGGCTAGATTATATCTGATTTGGTTTTCTATTATGGTTGTATTATGTCTTATAGGATTATATGATTTTTATCAATGGTTATATATATATGGTCATGATTTAGATTTAAATGCAATTTTAAAGATTACGGATCCTGTTACTGGTAAACCTATGGGTTATCAACCTCCATTTATTGGATATAAGAAAATACTGAATTTCGAGGTGTCTTCTTTTCCTTCGATAGGGACATTTAATATAGCATTAGCTATGGTAATTTCATTTCTTGCTTATATTATTGATGCTTTTCCGGAAAAATTAAATCTAAAATAATAATAATGAAAAAACTTTTTTTTAATACTGTATGTTTTTTAATGTTTTTTATAGGGTGTAATACTGATCCTCGGGCAATAAATTATGGGCATGATCATTGTGCAAATTGTGACATGACAGTTGTTGATAATACGCATGCTGCACAATATCTCACTGTTAAAGGGAAATCTTTTGTATTTGATTCTATTGAGTGTATGGTTATGGCTATTAATAATAGTCATGATGATAAGATCTTATTATCTCAAGTTCTAGTTTCTGATTTTAATAATCCTGGAAATTTAATAACTGCTAAGTTTTCAACTTTCCTAATTTCTGAGAAGATTAAGAGTCCAATGGGGGCTAATCTTTCAGCTTTTAAATCATATGATATTGCGAAAGAGATTCAGAAAGAATTTGGAGGAGAGCTCTTTAATTGGGAGGAGTTAAAATATCAGTTAAATTGATAGCATGAGGTTAAGTCTCTTTCTGATCACTTTCGTTTTGATGAATAGTAGTTTGTTATCTAAAACAATATATGTTGGATTAGATAATAAATTAACAACCATTAGAGAGGCAGTTCTATTAGCTAATAAAAATGACACGATATTAGTAAAAAATGGAATATATAAGGAGTCCAAGATATATATAAAAAAACCTATACATGTGGTTGGTCAAGATTTTCCAATTATTGATGGTGAGAATAAGGTTGAAAATTTGTTTATTGTTGAGGCAGATGGATCTAGTATTTCAGGATTAAGGTTTACTAATGTTGCCTTGAGTTATACTAAAGAGGTTGCAGGTATCTTTATTTCCTCATGTGATAATTTTATTTTGAAGGATAATTATTTTGAAAATGTTTTTTATGGATTAATTATTCAGGATTCAAATTATGGAGTTATCCAAAATAATAAGATTATAGGTCAGGCTTTAGATGAGGTTAGTTCTGGGAATGGAATACATATTTGGAAATCTTCTAATATTCGAGTAGAAAAGAATGAGATTAGATCTATGAGAGATGGAATATATTTAGAATTTGTTGGTGGAAGTTTTGTGTCAAATAATTATTGTGAAGATAATATTAGATATGGCCTGCACTTTATGTTCTCTGATAATAATGAATATTATCAGAATGAATTTAAAAATAATGGAGCAGGGGTGGCA
>JABGXK010000001.1 GCA_018675825.1 Flavobacteriales bacterium
GCCTATTGTTGGTAGATTAAATGGTAATGTAGATTTGTCTCAGATAAACCTAAATAATATTGATAGGGTAGAGGTTATTGAAGGTCCACTTTCTGTTGATTTTGGCACAGATGCTTTAGCAGGTACTATTAACCTTATTACAAGAACTAAATTAAAAGAAAATTTTTCTTCAAAATATAATTTATATTATGAGTCTGTTGGACATTATAACTCAGATTTTTCAGTCTCATATAAATTTAATAATAAAACTTTTTTTATTGATGCTGGAAGAAATTATTTTGATGGATGGTCAGATAATGAAGATTTTAGTCTAATTCCATCTTCGCAATTAGCCGATACAAATCGAGTTAAACAATGGAATCCAAAAGAGCAGTATTTTGGTAAAGGACAATATCTATATGAGGATAAAGACTTTACTTCTCGAATTTATTATGATTTTTTTGCTGAAAAGATAAGTAATTTAGGATTTCCTAGAATGCCGTATTATGAAACTGCTTTTGATGATTTTTATTATACCCAGAGAAATAACTTAGGACTTGATTTTTTATATAAATTTAATGATTTAGAAAAAGTACATTTTTTATCTTCTTTTAATAATTATAATAGAATTAAGAATACATACTTTAAAGATCTAACTAATTTAGAACAGGTTCTTACTTCTGGTTCTAGTGATCAGGATACTTCAAGTTTTAAGATGTTAATGAATAAAGCGGTTTTTTCATCCATAAGATTATCAAATTTTAACTATCAAATAGGTATAGATTCTAAAATTGAATATGCTGAAGGCGTTAGAATAAATGATAGTTCTAAAAAACTTGGTGATCATGCCTTATTTGTAACTTCAGAATGGAAACCAATTGCTAATTTTGTGCTTAGACCAGCCTTTAGATTAAGTTATAACTCTAAATTTAATGTCCCATTGATTCCTTCATTAAACGCTCTATTAACTAAAAATAATTATAAAGCTCGTTTTTCTTTTGCACGAGGTTTTCGTTCTCCAAAATTAAAAGAATTATTTTTTGAGTTTGTTGATATTAATCATAACATACTTGGAAATAAAGATTTAGATCCTGAGACATCAAATAATTATCAGATAAGTTTTGATTATTTAAAGAGTTATAGTATTACTAATATTAAGATTGGAACAAAGTTTTTCTATAATGATATTAAGAATCTAATTACATTAGCCCAGTCTCCTAATTCTACTGATTATAGTTATTTTAATTTAGGAGTATATAAAACAATAGGTTTATCTAGTAGTATTAACTTGTCTAATGATTTAGTTAGTTTTAATTTTGGCTCTAGCCATACAGGTAGATATAATGATCTATCCCAAAATGAAAATATTAATGATTTTAGCTTTTCAAATTCATTTAGGTCAAGTATAATTTATAGAATGAAACAATATAATATATCACTTGCTGCTTTTTATAAGTTTACTGGTTCTTTACCTATGTTTTATAAAGATAATGATGAGGAAATTATTGAGTCAGTGATTGATTCCTACAATCTACTAGATTTAACTTTTAGTAAGGACTTATTTTTAGATAAGTTAAAACTTAATATTGGAGTTAAAAATTTATTTAATATTAAAAATGTTTCAAGTCTTTCTGCTGGAGATGTTCATTCATCTTCATCTAACTCTAGATCCATAGGATATGGAAGGAGCTTTTTTACCTCTTTAAGTTTTAATCTATAAACTAAAATGAAAAGATTTCTGATTATAATTATTTTGCATACTGTATTTACTTCATGTGAAAAGGAAGAATTACCTATTCAGCCTCATTCAGTTGGAGATATAGTATCTCAACAAATTGATTTAAATCAAGATTATCGTTATCAAGTTTTTTATGATTTAAGTAGTAATACTATTTCTTCTACAAGTCTTAAAACTGATTGGGATCTTGGTTTTGAGTCTAGTATTGAAGGTTATCATATTAAATTAAACTCATCCACTTATAGTTCTTTATCTTTTTTAGATAATATAAATTTTAATGATACGCTTACAATTGATAATTTAAGCTGGTTTTGGGATAATCCTAATGGTTCTTTAGATAGTACTGCATTTGGCGACTACAGGCTATTAGAACGTATCTATATAATTGATAGAGGATTTAATATTAGTGGTAATCAGAGAGGTTATAAAAAAATCATTATTGATTCAGTTACTGCAGATTATTATTTAATTAGGTATGCAAATTTAGATAATACTGATTCTTTTACATTTCAACTTGATAAAGATCCTAATGTTAATTTCACATCTTTTTCATTTAAAGATAATGAAGTAGTCAATTTTGAGCCAAATAAATTAGATTGGGATTTATTATTCTCTCAGTATACACATCTTTATAATGACACTACTACTCCTTCATACTTAGTTACAGGTGTTTTAAATAATAATAATGTTACTATTGCTATTGATACTACATATGCATTTGAGGAAATTAATTATGATTATATAAGCTCTTTTATTTTTGATACCAACCAAAATAGTATTGGTTTTAATTGGAAAGAATTTGATCTGATATCTGGAGAATATACAGTATTTACTAATGTTAATTATATTATTAGAGATTACGAGTCAAGATATTATAAGCTGCATTTTTTAGATTTTTATAATGATCTTGGAGTTAAAGGATATCCAAAGTTTGAAATACAGGAATTGTAAGATATAGAATTTAAAATCTTTCTTACAATTCCTTATTTCAGTTTATTTAGTTAAAACAATATCCTCCTGGTATTATACCAACTTGCATTGAGTCTATAAGTTTTCCACTTTCATTATATTGATACGACCATCCATTTTGAACATAATCTACTGCATCTGAACCAAAAATATACCCGTTGTTGAATGCTAACTCGTAAAAACTTCTATCAATAATTGCTTCTGTAGGTAATGAAGAGGCTGTTATATTAAATTCATATACTGATTTACTCCAGCTACCATCACTAAAATATAGTTTATTTCCATTACTATTAATTACTAGATCTTCTGGATGATTTCCAACTTCAAAATCATAGGATGCATCAATAGTATTTGTATAAGAATTAATTTTTGCAAGAACTCCAGCTGTTTCAGAAACAATATTCCAGTTTGCATCATATTCTGTATATCCACCTGCTAAAACCCATACATCTCCGTTTACATCAACAACACATGAATTTGGTTTGTCTCCAACTTCAATAGTTGAACTAACGATATCTGACTCAATATCAATCACAGAAATCGTGTTGTCTAACCCCCATCCACCAACATTGCAAACATATGCATTACCATTACTTATTGCTATTTCTTCTGGTCCAGTGCCAGTTGTGATTGTTGTAATTATAGTATTTGTGTTTAAATCAATAACATGAACACCATTTATTCCCCAATCACTTACATATGCTTTTTCATCGGAAACCTTAACAATATATCTCGGTGAGATTAATCCTTGAATTGTTGTAATTGAATTCATTGAATCAATACTAGTTACTTCAATTTTTGAAGAATTATTTACAATTATATATCCTTTATCATTAATAATATTCATTGATTGAACAACATCTCCAAGTATAAAAGAATTAATTTGAGAAAACACATCGTTTTCTACATCACCTTCATTAGAAATAAAAGATATTGAACCGTTTCCAGTACCAAAATTCCCTTCATTTGTAATAAAGTATCCATTCTCATAATTGCCATCGCTAGCTGTAGTAGTAAATGACTCCTTTTGACAAGAAGTTATACTGATAACTGCTAATGCAATAATTCCTATATTTTTAATTTTATTTCTCATTTTTTAATTTATTTAATAGTGTAATTTATTGTTATTAAGAATTCTCTACCTGGTGTAGGGTAATTCTGATATGTTTGATATTGAATATCCATAATGTTTTTTACTTTTAATTCAGTTTCAATAAGATTATTTTGAAATGAATGTCTTAAGCCTATATCAGTGAGGAAAAAATCATTAATTATATTGTTTGTTGCGCCATATGTAGTTATTACTTTTCCTGTATATGATCTATTTATTAGTAATTGAATATTATCTTTTGTATATAGATATAGTATATTTCCCTTATGAATAGGAACATATCTCAGTTGCTTTCCAACTGTTTGATCTAGTGAGCTTGATGCTTTTTCAGAAGTTACTTTTGTATATGTGTAATTTAATATTATACTATAGTTCTTATAATAAATTTTAGCTTTAGATTCAATTCCTCTACTCCAAACCTGCATAATATTATCAGGTATCCAGATTCCATTATTTTGTTCTTGCCATATTATCCAATTTGTAACATATAAAGAATAAGTAGTTAGTTTATAATTAAGATATTTATTATTATAGTTAAATCCAAGTTCTATATTATTCCCCTTTTCTGATTTTAAGTTGATGTTTCCTTGAGAGTTTGATCCTACCCAAAACCTATCGTTAAATGATGGGGCTCTAAAATTTTGGTTATATTTAGCTCTAATCTTCGTATTATTTATAATGTCTAATTCAATAGCCAATGAAGGAAGTAGAGGTACCTTATAATTTGTTTCCCATTCCTTTCTTATTGCTGTATTAACTTTGAATATATTTGAATTATATTGTATTGATGAGAAAATAGCTAACTGTTGTTCTTTTTGCTGTGATCCAATATAATTATTGTTTGATATATTATGGTTATTGAACATTGTCCCAATATTAAATAGATATTTTTTGCTATGTAATTTTATGTCTATATCAGTGATTTTACTTTTTGCTAAAAATCTACTATCTATATCTTTTATGATTTCTGTATATCTAAAGTTTTCTTTTAAATATGCTTGCTTTAGTTTTATATCAAAATTATTAAGCCGATGATTAGAAGAAATAAGTATTCGAGTATTTTCATCATATTGTATAGCATCAGAATTTTGTATTGTCATATTTTGTGGGACCTCTCTTTCTAAATAGTTATACCAGTAACTTGAAGAAAATTCATGATTTGAGTTAAATTTATAAAGAACATCAATTTTTTTTTCTTCACTTTTTCTCTCCCCATAATCATTAAACTCAGTAGGATTGCCATTTTGAGTAGTGTTAGTGTATCTGAAGTTATTTCTATCATATAGTTTTAGATATGATGCGGATAGTATCAGATTATTCTTGATTTTTTGAATTCTAATACTGTTACTATTTAGACCAAAACTACCAATCTCTCTAGTAAATAGTATTTTATCTCTTTCATTATTGTAAATTGGGAATGAATTAATATGTATTGTTCCACCCATTGCTCCACTACCAAAAATTGAGCTATTACCACCATTTACTGTGATTATTTCATTAAAATTATTTATAGTTATTGTTGAAAAATCTAATATACCATTAGCAATTGAGTTTATAGGTATTCCATTCCATAATATTAGAGAATGTGAGCTTGATGTTCCCCTAAAAGTTGGTGTAGCTAAAGCTCCATATTTTTTAATGTAGAATGATGAATTTGAAGATAAGTAATCTGATAATGTATTGGCACATGACTTACCTATAATTTTTGTATTTATAATATCATAATTACTACCAATTGAATGAGATTTTATTTTACTCTCTATTAATGTTATTTCAGGTAAAAAAATTGTATCAATTGAATTTTGTGCATTTATACTGCGCACGTTAATTGTTATAATACATATATACAAGAATAAATTTTTCATAACACTATTCGTTTTATTCCAGAAACGATTCTGTTTTTGTTTTATTTAGCAGGTTTTCTGACTCAGTCCTTTTTAGATTGGCCTTCCCATTTCTCAACAGTGGCAATGTAGTATCTAAAAATAGTAGCGGACCTTACAGCTTCTGGTAAAGTTGAGGATTTTCACCTCATTCCCTTTTTACATCATATGCGATGTACTAATTTTTACAAATCTAAGATTATTTCACTACTATTCAATTTTTTGATATAAAAGATTGAATACATAAGATTATATTTATTTATATATTATATAAAAGATAAAAAATTTCTTTTTTAGAGGCATAAGAAATTATTAAGTTCTTGCTGGTTTTTATTTATCATAATTATAAGTTTGTGACATATTAATTAAAAAAAAAAATGAAAAAAATAATATTAATCTTTTTTGCATCAGCTTTCTTGTTTTCTTGTTCAAATGATAGTGTAGATGTGTTACCTAATTTATCAGTTGTTATAGCTACTCCAGATGATTCTGAAAAAACATTTGGAGATACAATAGGTATTTATTTAGGATCTGACCTTGCTACATCTATTAATGTTACAATTACTGGTGGTGCTGAATTAGCATACTTTTGTTAATCTCTTTATATAATCTATTTTTTAATTGATAAAAATTATTTTTTTTATCTAAATTTAATTTTTTGAAAAGTTCTTTTTCATTAATTAATTCTCCACTTTTACTTATCTCATCAAATAAGATTAAGTCCTTTCTTTCTTGATTATCTAGTGTTCGTTTTGAAAATATCTTAAAGAAGCGTTTTTCTTCTTTGTTTAATGATTTGATTATATCTATTAACATCTTAAATGTTTTTATAAATATAACATTTAAATACTAATTTATTGGATATTTATATCTTTGGTTTGATTTTTATAGCAATAATTTTATGTTTCTTCTTTAAATTTATTAACGTTAGATGTTAGACAAAAAGGATTAATGAATTATATTTTTAATTTTCTTAAGAGAATATCAATATTACTTCTTATCTACTTTACCAGTAGAGTATTCTTTTTGTTAAATAATTTAAACTTATTAAATTCTGAGAACTTTAGTGATGTTTCATTATTATTATTGTTTTTAGAATCATTACGTTTTGATCTTTCTATCTTATTGTATATAAATAGTGTAGTTTTTGTTCTTTTAATTTTCCCTATTAATTTACATTATAAAAAGTGGTATAAAAAACTTATTAATTTTATATTCTATTTTGTAAATATACCTTTCATATTATTAAATAATATTGATATTGAGTTTTTTCAATTTAATCAGAAAAGAATAACATATGATTTTGTTGATTTATTATTTCTTGGTAATGATTCAATACAAGTTCTACCTAGTTACATTGTTAAATATTGGCCTCTATTATTACTTTCGTTATTTCAGATTTTTTTATTGACTAGAGTTCCTGATTATAATCCCTCAAGAATACTTGTTTCCATTAGATCAATTTCGAGATCAATTATAATTTTCTTAATTGCTTCCTTTTTTTTTATTATTGGAGCAAGAGGAGGTTTACAATTAAAACCAATTAAGGTTACTAATGCTGCCGAAATTTCTAATCATTTTCAAGGCCTTATTCTTAATACTCCTTTTTGTTTTCTACATTCTATTAACAATACTTTAGATACTTATAATTATTTTGACAAGCAATTTGTTAATACCATCTTTAATCCAGTTAAATCAGTAAATAATGGTATAATGGATAAGAAGAATGTTGTGATAATTATTATGGAGAGCCTTTCAAAAGAATTTGTTGGTTCTTTTAACAATAAAACTTTAACTCCATTCATTGATAGTTTATCAAATCATTCTTTAGTTTTTAATAATACTTTTTCTAATGGATTAAGATCTATCGAAGCTCTTCCAGCAATTACTGCTTCTATACCTAACCTTTCAAATACACCATTTATAACATCTGTATATGCGCAAAATGATTTCAATAGTCTTGCTTCAATGTTATCTAAAGTTGGATATTCAACTTCATTTTTTCACGGAGGAACTAGAGGGACAATGGGTTTTTATGGTTACACTAAAAAAGCTGGTTTTGATAGTTATTATGGTTTAGAGGAATATAATAATTGTGATGATTATGATGGTACATGGGGAATATATGATGAACCTTTCTTTAATTTTTTTGCAAAAGAACTTAAAAATAAATCTAAACCATTTTTCACAACTTTCTTTTCCCTTTCAGCTCACCCTCCTTATAATATTCCTGAAAAATATAATGATAATTTTGCTGATGGTGATTTAGAGATTCATAAGTTAATTTCGTATTCTGATTATTCTTTAAAAACTTTCTTTAATGCAATAAAGAATGAAGATTGTTTTAACAATACTATTTTTGTTATTACTGCAGATCATACATCTCCTAAATCTAGTAATAAAGACTATAAAAATAAAATTGGCAGGTATGCTATTCCGATGCTTTTTTATTCTCCACAAGATAGTCTTATAGGGGAAAATAATACTATTACTCAACATATTGATATTATGCCATCTATACTAGATTATTTAGATTACAACAAACCTTTCTTTTCTTTTGGAGAATCTGTATTTAAAAAGAGAGGGTGGGCTATTCATTATAATAATAATAGGTATTGTTTCATCACAGAGAATGGGTTTTTAAATAATATTGATGAAAACTATACTAATTATTCTAACTGGAATTTAACTGATGAAATTCCTAATGACTCAATAGATTTAATAAACTTAAAATCATTTAAACAGGTATATTCACAATCAATGATTTATAATAAATTAAGAATTGAATAATATGAAATTTAGATATGTTATTTTATGTATACTCATTATTTTATACATAATTTTTTATACTATACCATTTTCAAGAATTCATGGTCAAAAAGAAATACTGGAAAATAAAAATGGTCATGTAAGTATAGCTGGAAAAATATTTTATAATTCTTCTGATAAGCTTTGGCCACATAAAGTGCTTAGTACTGATGAAGTTAATATATTATCAAAAGATTTTAAAGGAGTTGAAATTGATGTTTTTTATAATTCAAAGGATCAATGTTTTGACATTAAACATCATGGAATGTATAGCAATATAAATTTGCAAAGATATTTTGCAAGTACTGATAGTATATTGTCTTTAAAGTTTTGGATTGATTTTAAAAATCTTAATTCTGATAATGTTGATTTATCAATATCTTTAATGAACAAGATATGTGATACTTATAAAATTAAATCAAATCTAATTATTGAATCTAAAGATATTATTTTGTTAAATAAATTTCAAGATGATGATTTCTATATTAGTTATTGGCTGCCTGATTTTCATTTTCTATTTAGTATTTTTAATATTGTAGAGATTAAAAATAACTTATTAAAATATAAACCATATGCTATTTCTATGCCTTATTCTAGTGTAGGTTTTTATTCTAGGAAGTTCCCAAATTACTATATTCATTGTTGGACGAATAATATGATTAAAGATAAAGATAAAGATAAGATTAGAGATCTTTGTGAAATAGATAATGTGAAGATCATATTAACTGATTTTAAAGAGAATTTTTTGAAATAAATAAGTTAATCTTGTCATGAGATTTTAAGACTATTTATATTATTTAAAAAAAATACTTACTATGAATTTGTTGTCTGTAGAAAAGTTAGGTAAAAACTTTGGTGAAAGGATCCTTTTTGAAAATCTTAGTTTTGGATTATCTAAAGGAGATAAGATGGCACTTATTGCTAATAATGGAACTGGAAAATCATCTATGCTCAAGATACTATCGGGCGATGATATTGCTGATTCTGGTAAAGTAGTATTTAGAAATGAATGTAAGATTTCATATCTTTCTCAGGATGTTACTTTTAATAATGATATAACTATAAATGAACTAATAAATAGCGCACATAATAAGATTAGTTTACTTGTAAAGGCATATGAACAAGCTGTTTATAATAATAGTGATATACCTACTTCTTATTCAGAAAAGTTAGTAGAAGATCTTACAGCAGAAATGGATAAGAATAATGCATGGGATTATCAAAGAAGAAGTAAACAAATTCTATCAAAATTTAACATCAATGATTTTTCACAAAAGGTTGGGATATTATCTGGAGGTCAGAAAAAGAGACTTGCTTTGGCTCTTTTGCTATTAGAAAATGCTGATATTTTATTATTAGATGAGCCTACTAATCATTTAGATATTACTATGATTGAGTGGCTAGAGAAATACTTACAACAACAAAATATTACTTTATTAATGGTTACCCATGATAGGTATTTTTTAGAGCGAGTTTGTAACCATATTATTGAACTTGAGGCTGGTAATTTATATCATCATAAAGGCAATTATGCTTATTTTTTGGAAAAAAGATCAGAAAGAGAGAGTAATTTTGATGTCGAAATTGCTAAAGCACAGAAACTCATGAAAAAGGAGTTAGAATGGATAAGAAGATCCCCAAAGGCACGAACAACTAAATCAAAAGCTAGGATTGATAATTTTAATAAAATTAAGCTAAAAGCAACCTCAAAAAGAATTACTAAGGAGCTTAATATTGATGTTAAAATGGATAGAATTGGAGGTAAGATATTGGAGTTAAAAAACATAAAGAAATCTTATGATAGTCTAATAATTCTTGATGGGTTTGATTATACCTTTAAAAAAGGTGAACGTATTGGGATATTAGGAAAAAACGGTGTAGGTAAGAGTACATTTCTAAATATAATTACGGGCTTAGAGAAAGTAGATAGTGGAAAAATTAATCTTGGTGAAACTATTAATTATGGCTATTTTACTCAATTAGGATTAGAAATTGATGAAGAGAGGAGAGTTATACAGATTCTTAAAGATATTGCTGAGTTTATTGTAATGTCTGATGGTAAGAAAGTCAGTGCTTCACAATTATTAGAACACTTTATGTTTACACCAGAGATGCAATTTACTCAAGTAAAGAGACTTAGTGGTGGTGAACGCAGAAGGTTACACCTTCTGACTGTACTTATGAAAAATCCCAATTTTTTAATTTTAGATGAGCCAACTAATGATTTAGATTTACTTACACTTACAAAATTGGAAGAATTTCTATTACAATATAAGGGCTGTTTAATTTTAGTTTCTCATGATAGGTTTTTTATGGATAAATTAACAGAACATCTTTTTGTTTTTAAAGGAAATGGTATTATTGAAGATTATTATTGTTCTTATTCTGAGTATAGAGCACAGGAAATAAAAGAAGAAAAAGAGTTTAAAAAAATTCAACATTTAGAAAAAGAGAATTCAAAATTACAATCTCAAAGAAAAAAATTATCATTTAATGAAAAATATGAATATGATAACCTTGAGAAAGAACTTGTGGACTTAGAGAATGAAAGAAAAAAACTTGAATGTGATATTCAAAATATTAATATTTCTACAGAAAAAATGATTGAAATTAGTACAAGATTAGGAGTTTTAGTAAATATGATTGATGAAAAAGAATTAAGATGGTTAGAACTAGATGAGAAAAATAATATATATGAGTAATTTTAATGAAATTAACCTAAATCAGCAATTGTATAATGCTATTGAAGATTTAGGATATAAACATCAAACTCCAATTCAAGAAGAAACTTTTTCAAAAATATTATCTGGTAAAGACGTAGTTGGAATTGCACAGACTGGAACTGGAAAGACTATAGCTTATTGTTTACCTCTTTTACAAGAACTTAGTTATTCTACACAGACTAATCCAAGGATATTAATTCTTGTGCCAACAAGAGAATTAGTTGCCCAGGTTGTAGAAACTCTTAATCAGCTAACAAAGTATATTACTTGCAGAATCATTGGTGTATATGGTGGTACAAATATGAATACACAAAAAAAATGGTTACAAGATGGTGCTGATGTAATTGTTGCAACTCCAGGAAGATTATATGATTTAGCACTTTGTCGTGCTTTGCAATTAAAAGGAATTAAGAAAGTTGTTATAGATGAAGTCGATGTTATGCTTGATTTAGGATTTAGATTTCAATTGACTAATATATTTGAACTTTTACCTAATAAAAAGCAGAATATAATGTTTTCTGCTACTATGACTGAAGATATTGAAATGATAATTTATAGTTTCTTTAGTAAAGCAGAAAAAGTTCAAATTGCACTAAGTGGTACACCATTAGATAATATTAATCAGACAAAATATTCAGTTCCAAATTATTTTACAAAGGAAAACTTGTTAGTTAGTATCTTAAGTGATAAAATTAAAATGCAAAAAGTTTTAATATTTGTTTCTAGTAAGAAAATTGCAGATAGATTATATGAATCACTTTCAGAGTTTTTTATATCTGATCTAGCAGTAATTCATTCAAATAAATCACAAAATTATAGGTTTAGATCAATTAATAGATATAATGAAGGAAAAGTTAGAATATTGATAGCTACCGATATTATTGCCAGAGGATTAGATTTAGATAGAATTTCACATGTAGTTAATTTTGACACACCAACATTTCCTGAGAATTATATGCATAGAATTGGGCGTACTGGTAGAGCTGAAGAAGAAGGAAATTCTATATTGTTTTATACTCAAAAAGAAGAATTTTATAAAAATAATATTGAAGAGTTAATGAAAATGAAAATTTGTGAATTAGAAATTCCGAAAGATGTAGAGATTGCTCAAAAATTAACTTCTGAAGAACATAGAGCTAATAATAAAAATATTAATAGAAATATTAAGATAATTGATCGTGTAAATTCTGGATTTCATGAAAAAAACGCTAAAAATCAAAAAGTTAATGATAGAGATAGATGGCGTAAAGAAAGAGCAATAAAGTATAAGAAACCAAAAACCCGAGGTGATAAAGGTGCTAATTTAAGAAGAAAATAGGAGAGAGGTTTACTTTCCGATACAGAAAGTACAGTAGTCAATATAACTTGTTGATTTATAATACTTAATAGTTTTTTTTGTGCTTTCAAACAACAAATTAGCCACAAAAACTTTCATTTTTATATGTTTCAAAGTTAATAACTATATCAATTATTTAGATATATTTTTATCCACTTTTAGTCGATTTGACTAGTTTTCTTCGTCTGTTCCTGTGAAATTGATAGTTACTTCAATAGGCTCCATTTCTTCTATTTCTTCATATGCTTTCTTTTTACCAATAGCATAGGGAA
>JABGXK010000054.1 GCA_018675825.1 Flavobacteriales bacterium
CGTGAATAATTATAGTCTCTCCAAATGATGGAGATTCTCCAAGTCTAACATTTCTATGAATAATAGTGTTGAATACCATGTCTTGAAAATGTGTCTTTACCTCTTCAACAACTTGGTTAGATAATCTTAGTCTCGTATCATACATAGTTAATAATAATCCTTCAATTATAAGCTTGTTATTTAATCTCTGTTGAATAATTTTAATTGTGTTTAATAGTTTTCCAAGTCCCTCTAAAGCAAAATACTCACATTGAATTGGTACAATAATAGAATCAGCTGTTGCTAAAGCATTTAAAGTTAAAATACCTAGTGATGGAGCGCAATCAATAATTATGTAATCATAGTTATCTCTTACTTCAGATATTGATTTTTTGAGACAATATTCTCTTTCTTTAAAATCAACTAATTCAATTTCTGCAGCTACTAAATCTATATTTGCTGGCATTAGATCTAAATTAGGACTAGAAGTCTTTAGTATTGATTTGCTTGCAGGAATATTTCCCAGTATGCACTCATATGTACTATTTTTAATTTTATTATGATCAAAGCCAACGCCAGATGTGGTATTTGCTTGAGGATCACAGTCAATTAATAGTACTTTTTTTTCAAGAACACCAAGGCATGCTGATAAATTAATTGCAGTAGTTGTTTTTCCAACTCCACCTTTTTGATTTGCAATAGCAATTATTTTTGTCATATGAATTATGAGAAATATTTCAAGCCTTAAAAGTACAACTCATAGTAACATTCTTTAAAAAAAAATGATATTAAATTATCAACAAAAAAAGTAAATTGTTAAAAAACGGGAAGTTTAATTATTTGTTAGCTTAGATCATTAAGATCTACTTCAGTAAAATTTGATTCTGAATCTTTTGAATCTTTTGGGTTTTCATCTTTTACTATTTTAATTTTTTCTTTATATTTTGTATTTGAGATAATTTCTTCACCTTTTTCTTTAATTATAAATTCACTTACTTGAGATAAGGCATTTTTAAAACTTGCAAAATCTTCTTTGTAAAGATATATCTTATGTTTCTTGTAAAAGGGAGAGCCATCTTCATTAAAATCTCTCTTGCTTTCAGTTATTGTAAGGTAATAGTCATTTGCTCTGGTGGATCTGACATCAAAAAAATATGTTCTTCTTCCAGATCTAACGGATTTTGAGAATATTTCTTCTATTTCTTTTTTTGTTGTCATTAATTGGAGTAATGTTAATTCTAACAAATATAGCAATAGTTAGTTTGTTAATAACATTAGTATAAATAAAATATCAATTATTTGATTGATTTTCATGCATTTGGCTATAAAAACCTTTGTTTTTTATTAATGATTTATGAGTTCCATTTTCAATTATAGAACCTTGATCAATAACAATTATATTATCTGATTTTTCTAATGTAGAAACACGATGACTTATTATAATTGTTGTCTTATCTTTTACTTCTTTTCTAAGATTTTCAAGTATTTCCTGTTCTTTATTTGCATCTATTGCTGATAAACAATCATCAAAAATATAAATTTCGGGTTTTTTTAAGAATACTCGTGCAATTGCTAATCTTTGTCTTTGTCCACCTGAAAGCTGAATTCCTCTTTCTCCAATTATTGTATCAAATTTATCTGGAAAAGAATTTATTTCATCAAGGATTTCTGCTTTTTCTGCTGCTATTTCAATGTCTCTATCGTCAAAAATATCATTTGCAAATCCAATATTTTCTCTTATAGTTCCAGAAAAAAGATAACCATCCTGAGGTATATATCCAATTGATAATCTTAGAGTATTTAGGTTATTTAACTTAATATCTAGATCATTAATTTTAATTTGCCCATCAGTAACATCATATAATCTACATATAAGATTTACAATTGAGGTTTTTCCTGAACCTGTTTTACCAAATATTCCTATCTGTTTTCCTGCACTTATTTTAAAGTTTATCTTATTAAGTGCTTTTATTTTTGTGTCATCATATACTAAACTTACATCTTTAAATTCTATATCTCCATTTATAGGATTTTTGGAATCACTTGTATTTTGAATTTCTGGTACTATATTTAAAAACTCATTAACTCTCTCTTGAGAAGCAGCTGCTCTTTGAATTAGAGAAGTAACCCACCCAACTGATGCAACTGGCCAAGCTAGCATATTAACATATATTATAAATTCAGCAATATTACCAGTAGTAATATTTCCTTTAAAAACTTCTAAACCGCCAATATATATTATTAGGACTGTACTTATTCCGATTAAGGTAACTATAAGAGGAATAAACATTGCTTCTAGTTTAACTAATTCTATTTGACGTTTTGTGTATTTTTTACAATTTTGATAAAATAGATCTATCGAGTTTTCTTCATTTGTGAAAGATTTAATTATTCTAATACCAGAAAATGCTTCTTGGCTAATTGATGTTATTGTAGATAATTGAGATTGAACTTTTTCACTTTTTTTATTAATTTTATTACTTACAAGATAACATGATATTGCTAGTATTGGCAGCGGTAAGAGTACATAGGCTGTAAGTGTTAAACTTACACAACACATTTTGTATACAACAAGAGAAAACAAAATTGATAAGTTAATGGTGTACATGATAGCAGGCCCTAAGTACATTCTAACCTTAGTAATATCTTCAGTGATTCTATTCATTAAATCACCTGTTTTGTTTTTTTTATAAAACCCTAAACTTAATTTCTGATATTGATTAAAAACTTCATTTTTTAAATCATATTCAATTTTTCTAGACATAACAATTAGTGTTTGTCTGGTAAAGTATAGAAATACACCTTTTAGAATAGCAAATAAAATAATTAGACCACCATATTTTAATAGTATTAAACTTATATTATCATTTTCTTGGGTATTAATTTTCTCCATCAGACTATCTAAAGCATTTCTAACAAACTCAGCAGGATATATAGCAAATATGTTAGTTATAAAGACAAAAAATAAACCTAATAAAAGGGTAGTCCTATAATTCCATAAAAATTTATTTAGATACTTTAAGTGTTGCATGAAAAAATGATTAAGCCCATTTTGTGAAACAACAAAAATAATAAGTAAATTTGCGCTCAAATATAAAATGTATTAATAATATTATATTATATTTTGTATATCTAGTAATCTTTAATTTTAAAATTAAATAATTATGACAAAATCCAATTTAAATATGCATAAGTCATCTAAAATACTTGCAAAGATGGATGAATTAGAACATGAACAGGTTGTTTTTTGTCAAGATAAAGAGACTGGTTTAAAAGCAATTATTGCAATTCATGATTCTACTTTAGGGCCTGCACTTGGTGGAACTAGAATGTGGAATTATGATTGCGAGGAAGATGCTCTAAATGATGTATTACGTTTATCTAGAGGAATGTCATTTAAGGCAGCAATATCTGGTATTGCGCTTGGAGGTGGTAAAGCTGTTATTATAGGTGATGCTTCTGTAGATAAAACAGAAAAACTTATGAGAAGGTTTGGTAAATTTGTAGATACTCTTGCTGGAAAATATATTACAGCTGAAGATGTAGGAATGAATACAAAAGACATGGAGTATGTAATGATGGAAACAAAACATGTTACTGGGACACCTCAAAGCTTGGGTGGTAGCGGAGATCCTTCACCGGTAACTGCGTATGGTGTGTATATGGGTATGAAGGCCTCAGCGCAATTTTTATGGGGAAGTGATAAACTAGATGGTAAAAGAGTACTTGTGCAAGGAGTTGGGCACGTTGGAGAGTATTTAGTGAAATATCTTTCTGATGAGAATGCTGATGTTTTTATTAGTGATATAGATCAAGATAAATTAAATACAGTTTCAGAAAAATATAATGCTGAGATTATTGAGAATAATAATATTTTAGATTTTAATATGGATATTTATGCTCCTTGTGCTCTTGGTGCAACATTAAATACTCAAAGTATTGATAAATTAAAATGTTCAATTGTTTGTGGAGGCGCTAATAACCAACTTGAACTTGAAGAAAGAGATTCATTACATTTAAAAAGAAGAAATATTGTTTTTGCTCCTGATTTTCTAGTTAATTCGGGTGGATTAATAAATGTGTATTCAGAAATAAAAGGATATAGTAGAGAAAAATCATTAGAGCAAACTAAAAATATATATGAGACTACTTTGGATATTTTAAATAAATCTAGAGAAGAGGGTATTACAAGTTACTCAGCTGCTCTAAATATTGCTAAAAAAAGAATTGCTGATAAAAAGAATAATTAAGTAATGATAAGCAGACGGCATATAAGATTAAAGGTAATGCAATCTTTGTATGCTTTTAGATCTCAGAATGAGAGAGACATACTTAAAGGAGAACGTGATATGCTGAAGCATATTGAAAACATTTCAGAACTCCAGTTAGTTATTATGAGCTTTTTAGTATCTCTTATTAAACATGCAGAATCATTTTATGAAGAAGGTAAGAACAAGCATTTACCAACACAAAAAGATCTTAATCCTAACATAAAGTTTATAGATAATTCCTTTGTAAGGATTATTTTAGATAATAGAGAATTGATTAAGCAGAGTAAAAAGATATCTGCATTCTGGTATGATAATGATCATGACATAGTTCGTAAAATTTTCATGGATATATTAAAAAGTGATGAATATGGTAATTACTTATGTAATAGTAAAAATAATATAGAGATAGATATAAAATTTTTTAATAATATATTAAATAATTTTATTTTAAATAACAAGATACTTCATCATATGCTAGAGGAAAGGAGTATTTATTGGATTGATGATTTGCCTTTTGTAGCAACAATTATAATGGGTAATTTTAAGCTTCAAAAAATCATCCTTCCAAAGACAGTTTTTAAAAATAATATAGATAAGAAATTTGCACTTAATTTATTCCACTTAACTATAAAAAATGATTCCGAGTATGAAAAAATAATTATAAAAAAAGCAAAGAATTGGGATATAGAAAGAATTGCAATAATGGATCAGATTTTAATCAAGATGGCTTTTTGTGAGATTCTTAATATGCCTGAATTACCAATTAATGTTTCTTTGAATGAGTACATTGAGATATCAAAATATTATAGTACAAACAAAAGTAAGATGTTTGTAAATGGGCTACTTGATAGTTCAGTAAGTGATTTTAAGCATGAAAATAAGATCAAAAAAGTTGGTAGAGGTTTAATGTAAATTATTAATTTTGAAAAAAAATAAGAAAAATGTTATTTAATAATAGTAGTAAAATTTTAGTCTGTTCTTTTATATTTATTATATCATCATGTAATTATGATGGTTTAGATTCTAATAATAAAGTCAAATCAGATAGACTAAATCCTGATTTAGTAAAAAACAATCAATCTTTAATTAAAGAAAATAATGAAATTGGCCAGGCTATTATTGAAGTTGATAATTTAGAATTTGATTTTGGAGAAATTACTGAAGGTGAATCTGCTAGTCATAACTATAAAATTAAAAACGTTGGAAGTGGAGATCTAATAATTAGTTCTGCAAAAGGAAGTTGTGGCTGTACAGTTCCTGAATGGCCTAAAGATCCAATTAAACCTGGAGAAGAAGGTAATGTAAGAGTTACTTTTAATAGTAAGAGTAAGAAAGGAAATCAAAGTAAGAGAGTTACTTTATTAACTAATACAATTCCTAATGTCACTATACTGACTATAAAAGGAAATGTAATTATTAAAAATTAAAAATATATTAATATGATTTTATTACAAGCTTCAGCAATGGGCGACGGTACTCAATCCTTAATAATGTTTGGCTTAATCTTTGCTGTTATGTATTTCTTTATGATACGTCCACAGATTAAAAAGCAGAAGAAAGAAAATCAATTTAGAACTGAATTAAAAAAGAATGATAAGATTGTAACAATTGGTGGTATTAATGGCAAGATAATTGAACTTAGCGCTACATCTGTTGTTATAGAAGTTCACGGTGGAAGTAAATTAAAAGTGCAAAGAACAGCTATCTCTATGAATTCTGGAGGGGAATTAGCAGATAAGAAGTAGCAGGATTGCGCATCTTCTAACTTTTACATGAGTTAAATAAGCTTTAAAACTAAAAATTGCACCACTTTTTTGACTACTAACCAATCTACTAAATCAAGTTAAAGAAATTAATTTGATTTTCTGAGTACCTAATTATTTTATAAAATAATTCTTATTGCATATTGTATATACACCCACCCTCAACAATACCACAAATACCACCTAATAATAGGATTAATGCAAGGAAACCAAATA
>JABGXK010000055.1 GCA_018675825.1 Flavobacteriales bacterium
CTATCAAGAACTGGGCATACTTCTTGGTCATTAGATGAAGTTGATTTTACAGATGGACCTTATTTAGCAACTAATTCTACAGAAACAACCTTAACTCCTTCTGGTGCTGAAACAACAACTTTAAATGGAACACTCGGAGATAATGCTAATGGTACATCAGGATCAACAATTGCTTTAACATCTGCTTCAGGTTTTCCTTCATCAGGCCCATAGTCAATTTCATCTAAAAAATCACTCTTATATTGTATATATGTTTTATAATTATTATCACCTTTTTTAAGAACAATAGATTTAAAATTATTATAATCTTCACCTTTACCTAATTCAGTACTACACTCTAAATCAAAATAGTCTAAAATAATTGGTATAATACCACATTTAAAAAAATCAGTAATAGTAGGACTAATAGATTTTAATTTTTGTTCATTGTCCTGATTATAATAATACATCAACTCAAATAAATCATTCGTTATATCAGCATTTAATCCAGAAATTATTTTAGAATTAAATTCTTCACTAAAATCTTCCATGTTTAAACAAACTAAACTGTCGTAAATGCCATATTTCATAAATTTATATTTTTTTACCTGTTCATCCTCTTTTTCACATAATAATATCTTGGTACTTGCGTTTTCATTTATTTTAATAATTTTTTCTATTTTATTTATGTAAATTAAAAAACATAAATTAAAATAAGTAGCTATTTTATTTATGTTATCTATGTTTATTGGATCAATTTGATCATTTTGATCAATTTGATCATTTTGATCATTTGATTCATTTTGATCATTTAATTCGATTATTTCAATTTGATCATTTTGATCATTTTGACCGATAGAACCGGTTGGAATATTACATATCTCACGGCATTTAGTAATAAATTGTTCTTCATTTAATGATTTATTTTTTTTAATAGTTAGTCCATTATATATTTTCTCTGTTCCTTCTAAAACAAAGCTTAATTCTTCTTTATTATTTAATTTCGTAAATAATTCTTGAAAAGTAAAAAGTTCTTCTTTACATTCTATATTATCATTAATACCCCCACTCATTAATTTCGAATTATTGACATTTTTTATTTTTGATTTAATAATATTTGTCATATATCTACTAATTAATAATATAATTTTATTATTAAATAAATTTATAAAAGAAGGTATTATTTCTTTATTTTAGGATTTACGATTGATTCTCTAAGATCTTCTATGTCATTTTTGTTAGGCCAATCATTATCTTTTTCTCCATTAATAATTTTTGAATATTCTAATTGAGATAATTCTCCGCCATTAGATTCCTTTAATACATTGTGAAAATCTTTATTAAATGTACCTAATAGATCTAATGAATTTATTGAATTTAATATATCTATTCCTGTTGGGTTTTCCTTTATACTAATATTTTTTGAAATTTTTGTTAATTTATTTATCAAATTGTCAATAATTTCTTCGGCGGATTTATTGACAATGGGGACAGAAGGAATAGGAATACTGCCACTTTTACCACTTTTACCATTTTTACCATTTTTACCACTTGAAGAAGCTTTGCCACTTGGAGTAGCTTTGCCACTACTTGAAGTAGTTTTGTCACTATTTAAAGTAGCTTTGCTACTATTTGAAGTAGTTTTACTATTATTTCCTCCTCCATCCAGAATTAATTTCGTTAATTCTGGTACTTGTAGTAATAATTGTAACATAGAATTTATATAACATGTATTTCCACCATTTATTATACCATGTGGATCTCCACTAATAATAGTATCATTATCTTTAAATAATAATGTTACTGGATAAAAATTAACACCAGATTTTTTAAGTATTTCTAATTTATTTATTTCTAATTTATTTATTTCAGATTGATCAACTTTATAAATAGTAGAATCATCTGCTACATACCATTTATCGTATTTAACTGTTGATATATAATGACCTCCTCCAGCATCACCACTCTTCCATATTATACCAATTAATGTTTGCTTATTTTTACTATTTTTACTTAATGAATTTATCAATTTTATTAGATTATCTTTAATACCTAAGAATTGATTATAAATATTATCATCTTGATA
>JABGXK010000056.1 GCA_018675825.1 Flavobacteriales bacterium
AAAATCTTTTTCTATATATGACATCTCTTTCGCACCCGAAAAAACACAATCAGTTGATATATGAATTAGCTTACTTTTTAATTCATCCGCTAGACTCATTAGCCTATGTGGAAAATAAGCGTTTAAAAAAATCGCATTTTCGGGGTCCAAATTGGCTCCTTTAATTAAAATACCAATACAGTTTATTATAACATCTGGAGATAATGATTTAACTATCTCAATAAATTTATCTTGATTTCTAACATCACATAAAATTGTTTCATGATTTAGTTTTTTTCGATATGCAATATTAGATAATTCATATTTTTCTGTTTTAATTAAATAATTAAACACTTGATGGCCAATTAATCCTGTAGAACCTAAAACTAAAACCTTTAATCCCATTATTATATTTCTTTATGCCAAACTGTTCTATTAATATAATCTGTATAAGATAAAATGATTCTTAGTATCTTCTTTGAAACATTATCGGATTCATAATCCTTGACAGGCTTAATGGCTCTATTTTCTTCATTATTATGAGTTGTGGCCACTTCAACAGCCTCCAATACCCTATTTTTATTTAAACCAGACATAATTACAGTTGTTTCATCCATCCCTTCTGGTCTTTCATGTGCTTGTCTAATTGTTACAGCTGGTAAGTTCAAAATTGATCCTTCTTCAGCAATAGTACCACTGTCAGAAATTACACAAAATGCATTCATTTGAAGGTTATTGTATTCATGAAAACCATAAGGTTTTGAGAATCGTATTAATGGATTTTTACTTTCATACCCTATTTCAATTAATTTATTTCTTGTTCTTGGGTGAGTTGATATAATTATTGGCATATCATACTTCACTGTCAAAGCCTCAATTGAATCCAATAAATCTTTGAAATTTTTAGGAGAATCTACATTTTCTTCTCTATGAATACTCATGACAATGTAACCCTTAGCTGTTAAATTCTCTCTTTTTAAAATATCACTAGAAAGTATCTTATCCATGTTGGCATTAAGAACTTCTGTCATTGGCGAGCCAGTTTTTATTATCGTCTCTGGCTTTATACCTTCGGCAATTAAATAGTCTCTGGCTTGTTCTGATAATGGTAAATTAATATCACTTAAATGGTCAACTATCTTTCTATTTATTTCTTCTGGAACTCGTTGATCAAAACATCTGTTCCCCGCCTCCATGTGGAAAATTGGAATTTTTCTTTTTTTAGCAGGAATGACACTTAAGCAACTATTAGTATCCCCATATACTAATAAAGCATCAGGTTTAATTTTTAATAAAATTTTATCTGCTTTTGCTATTATATCTCCAATAGTTTCTGATGGAGAGCCTTTAACTGCTTCTAAAAAATAATCAGGATTCCTAACATTTAATTGTTCAAAAAATAATTCATTAAGTTCATAATCATAATTTTGACCTGTATGAACTATAATGTGATTAGTATGTTTATCGAGTTCTTTCATAACTTCACTCAATTTTATAATTTCAGGTCTTGTACCCACAATTGTCATTACTGTTGTTTTATTCATAATCACTTGTATTAAATTTTAAAATAGTTATTTGGAAATTTATAGTCATCATTAATTTCATTAAGACCATAATCTGACATAGCTAAAAGAATAGAATTATCGTCTAGACCCTCTATGCTAGTTAAATAGCCACTAGGAATATGGAGAACATCTAATGATTTACTTGATAATTCAAAACCTAACTTAGGGAGATTAATGGATGGCTCTATCCAGTTATCGACTAAAATTAATTGAATATTAAATTTTCCCGAAATAGCAGTAAACCAGCGTTGTTCTATTTTATGTCCTTGCCATCTTCTTAAATGTTTTTTATTTAAACTAATAGAGTAGAACCTTTTGACTTGAAACATATTAAATGAATTATTAAATTTTAATTCACCTCTATGGTCTATATGATTTCCTCCAAAAATTATATGTGGTAACATATTAATGATTAACTATTTATTTTTTCTTTTATAATCGGTAAATGGAAAAGTAACTGCTTAATATCTTCAACGGTACATCTGTCAGTATTATGTGAATTATAATCTTCAATACTCTCATTGATTTCCTTTCCTTGTATAAAATATTTATTATAATTCAAATCCCTGTTATCAGCTGGAACTCTATAAAAAGCACCCATATCCTCAGCCTTAATCATTTCTTCTCTTGTACATAAGGTTTCATATAACTTTTCACCATGACGTGTTCCTATAGTTTTTATAGCGTTTTTTGCATCAAAAATTTCTTTTAGCGCTTGAGCTAAATCTCCTACTGTTCCTGCAGGTGCTTTGTTTACAAATAAATCTCCTGAATTTCCATTTTCAAAGGCAAATAAAACCAACTCTACTGCATCATCTAAAGACATCAAGAAACGAGTCATGTTGGAATCTGTAATTGTAATATCTTGTTTGTTTTCAATTTGATTTAAAAACAACGGTATAACAGAACCTCTAGAAGCCATAACATTCCCGTACCTAGTTAAACATACTGTGGTGTTTTTATAATTTCTTGAAGCTGCTATCGCTACTTTTTCCATTAATGCCTTAGAAATTCCCATGGCGTTTATTGGGTAGGCAGCTTTATCTGTACTTAAACAAATAATTTTTTTTACATTGTTTGCAGCTGCAGCATCTATAGTATTTTGAGTACCAAACACATTGGTTTTAGTAGCTTCCAATGGAAAAAACTCACAAGAAGGAACTTGTTTAAGAGCTGCTGCATGAAAAACATAATCAACACCCCTCATAGCTCTATCTATACTTGAATAATCTCTTACATCTCCTATGTGGAATTTAATTTTTTCGTTTTTATAGAAATTCCTCATATCGTCCTGCTTTTTTTCATCACGGGAAAATATTCTAATTTCTTTAAAGTGATCCGTATTTAAAAACCTATCTAAAACAGCATTCCCAAAAGAACCTGTACCTCCTGTTATAAGTAATGTTTTGTTTTTAAGCATAATTTTTCTTTAAGTTTGTTGTGTTTTTTATAAATTTTAAT
>JABGXK010000057.1 GCA_018675825.1 Flavobacteriales bacterium
AGATATGAATTCTGTATATAAAAAAGAGGTGACTTTAAATAAAAGAGTTCAGCAGTACGCTCCGCTTCGTGAAGCTGATGTGATGTGGAAAAGAAAGATATGGAGAGAAATTGATTTAAGAGAAAAAATGAATCATCCTCTTTACTATCCTGAAAATGATGGTGTTGGAACTACAACTGGTGATAGACGTAGTCTTATTGATGTAATCTATTCAGCTATTAATGAAGGTAGTATAACAGCTTATGGAAATGCAGCTATGGATGATGAGTTTAGACAACCAATGACCCAAGCAGAAATAAAAACAATTGGTGGTGCTAAATCAGAGCTTAAAGACGTTATAGATTGGGATGCAGTTGCAGCAGGAGCTGATCCTGAAGATGCTAAAACACAAAGATTAATAACAAAAGCATTTGATAGAAACTCTGTTAAAAAATGGAGATTAAAGGAGGAATGGTTATTTGATAAGCAATATTCAACTATGCAAGTAAGAATAATTGGTTTAGCTCCTTTACAGGAAGATAGAGATGAAGTAACTGATAGATTAACAGGTAGTTTTTCTCCATTATTTTGGGTTCATTTTCCAGAGGCTAGAGAAATTCTAATTAATGCTGAAGTATTTAATTCAGTAAAGAATGATGCTGAGAGAAGAACTTATGATGATTTATTCTGGAAACGAATGTTTAATAGTACTATAACAATGGAGGCTAATGTAGCTAATAGAAGAATCAATGAATATATGGTTGGTTTAGACGCCTTATTAGAAGCTGAAAGAATTAAAGCTGAGATTTTTCATTTAGAGCATGATGTTTGGGAGTATTAATAAAGTCTAAAAAAATAAAAAGCTCCTTCAAGGGGCTTTTTTACATTTGGAACAAAATTATAAAATAGCAATAATTGGTTTAGGTTATGTAGGACTTCCTTTAGCTTTCAGTTTTAGTGAATATTATGAAACTGTTGGGTTTGATATTGATATCGATAAGATTAAAAATTTAAACTCTAAAAAAAATGTTAATTCTTCTTTATTGTTTACAAATGATACTCAAGATCTTTGTAAAGCTAATATTTATATAGTAGCTGTTCCTACTCCTGTTAATAGTAATAATATACCTGATTTATCTTTTTTAGAATCTGCTACAAAATTAATTGGTAATTTTCTTAAAAATGAAGATATTGTTATATATGAATCTACAGTTTATCCTGGTGTAACAGAAGATTTTTGTGTTCCAATTTTAGAGAATCAATCTAATTTAAAATATAATATTGATTTTTATTGTGGTTATAGTCCTGAGAGAATTAATCCTGGCGATAAAAATAAATCACTTAAAAATATTATTAAGGTTACTAGTGGTTCTACTAATAGAGTTGCTAAAATTATTGATAATTTATATAATAAAATTATAGTAGCTGGAACATACCAGGCTTCCTCCATTAAAGTTGCTGAAGCTTCCAAAGTTGTTGAGAATATTCAAAGGGATATTAATATAGCCTTGATGAATGAATTAGCAATGATGTTTGATAAATTAGATATTCCTATAAGCGATGTGATTGAGGCAGCTAAAACTAAATGGAATTTTATTGATTTTAAACCAGGATTAGTTGGCGGTCATTGTATAGGAATTGATCCGTACTATTTGATTTATAAATCAAAAGAATCTGGATATATGCCCGATTTAATTAATACTGCTAGAAAAATTAATAATTATGTTCCTCAATTTATAATTACTAAAGCAAGAAATATTTTATTAGAAAATAATCAATCATTAAATAAATGTAATATCCTAATATTAGGATACTCATTTAAAGAAAATTGTGAAGATATTAGAAATACAAAAGTGGAAGATATTGTAGTTGGTTTAGAAGATTTAGGATGTAATGTTGATATTTATGATCCAGTTATTAAAATCATTCATAATAATTTAGTTGATAATCCGTTTTATGGATTAAAGAAATATGATATTATTATTGCTGCTGTGGCTCATAAGGAATTTAATAATTATACAATAAATGATTTTAACGAAATTTCAAAAGAAAATCTTGTACTTTTGGATATAAAAGGAATATATAATTTTTCAACTTGGACCTTATAAATAATTAAATATGACAGAAGAACTTAATATTAAAGAAATATTTTCAGATTTTATCCGTTTTATTTCGAGAAATAAAAAAATAATTACAAGCTTTATTGCTTTAGGAATAATATTAGTTGTCCTTTTTCAGAATTTAAAGCCATCCTATTATGATACTCAGGCTATATGTATGTCTGGTATTTCTGAGTATGAAAGACTTGAACAATTAGAAGAGTTAAGTCAGAGAACAGCTGTTGATTTAATTAATTATTTACAAATAAACATCTATAATAAAGATTATTCTGAGCTTGCTTCCTTGTTAAATGTTTCAAAAGAAACTGCTGCAGCAATTAAACATATTGAAGCTGAACAATTATATCAGCAAGATATGAATGAAAAGTTCTATGCTTTAAATAAATTTGAGATTAGTCTTTCTGTTTTTGATAATACAACTATAGATACTATACAGAAAGGTTTGATATTTTATTTTAACAATAATAACTTTATTAAGCAGTATCATGAAATGTACAAAACAAGTAACAACAGATTAGTAGATGATATTACACAAGAAATAATTGTCTTGTCAAGGATGAGAGTTGAAGGAGCTAAAAATAATTTAGATTTAAGTTCTGTAAATATTATTAGTGGAAAAGATGACAAAACAATAAGTAATCAGATTATTTCTCTTGCTCAGCTTAGAGAAGAAATTATTACAAATCAATTACTTCTTAAGCCTTTACTTTTTGTGCAAGATTTTGCAAAAACAAATAAGACCGAAAGAGATATTTTACTCTGGAGCTTAATTGGTGGATTTCTTAGTTTTTTAATTAGTCTTTTAGTGTGTTTTATTAAAGAATTAAAATAATTTAAATATGAATATTGGAGTTATAGGTTCAGGCTATGTTGGTTTAGTTGCAGCAGCATGTTTTTCAGAAATGGGAAATACTGTAATTTGTGTTGATGTAGATATTGAAAAAATAAATTCTCTAAAAAAGGGTAAAGTACCAATTTATGAGCCTGGTCTTGAAACTTTAGTTGTTAATAATTTTTCAAAAAATCGTTTGATTTTTACTACTGATATTATTGATGCTTTGAGAGCTTCAGAAGTTATTTTTATTGCTGTTGGAACCCCTATGGGAGATGATGGAAGTGCTGACCTTAAATATGTTTTAAAAGTTGCTGAATCAATTGGTAAAAATATGAGTCATCATATTGTTGTAGTTGATAAATCAACGGTTCCTATTGGTACTGCTGATAAGGTGAGAGCAACCATACAGAACTCTTTGGATTTAAGAAAATCCTCTTTAACTTTCGATATTGTTTCTAATCCTGAATTCTTAAAAGAAGGAGCTGCAATCAAAGATTTTATGCATCCAGATAGAGTTGTTGTAGGTTCTAATAATAAGGATTCATTAAATTTAATGCGAAATCTATATGCACCTTTTATAATAAATTCAGATAGGTTTATTTCAATGGATATTCGTTCAGCTGAGATGACAAAATATGCTGCAAATGCAATGCTTGCAACTAAAATTTCATTTATTAACGAAATTTCTAATATATGTGAAAGAGTTGGTGCAGATGTAAATGAAGTTAGAAAAGGTATTGGTTCAGATTCTAGGATAGGATATAAATTTATTTACCCTGGCTGTGGATATGGTGGTAGTTGTTTTCCAAAAGATGTTAAAGCACTTATAAATATTGCAGAAAAGAATGATTATACTCCAAATTTAATAAGTGCTGTTGAAAAGGTTAATGATGATCAGAAAAAAGTTTTATTTTCAAAGATTGTTAGTCAATTTGGCAATAGCCTAAATGGAAAGAGATTTACAGTTTGGGGACTTTCATTTAAGCCAGAAACAGATGATATGAGAGAGGCTCCATCAATTACCTTAATTAGATCATTATTAGAATCAGGGGCTGAAATTAACGCATATGATCCTCAGGCAATAAATGAGGCTAAATTATATTTGAAAGATTGTAATGTGAATTATTTTACAAATAAATATGAAGCTCTTGAAAATTCTGATGCTGTTATTCTTGTAACTGAATGGAAAGAATTTAGAAGTCCAGATTTTAATCGAATACATAATTTATTGAGAGGAAATTTATTTATTGATGGACGTAATCAATTTGATAAGAGTTTTATGAAATCACAGGGATTCAATTATTTGCAAATTGGTGTAAAATAATTTTATAGTGTCATTAGTAAAATCTATTTCATCACAATCATTTTTAGATTTCTCGTTTTTATTCTCTTCTAATATCTTTAAAAAGATCTTAGGTTTTTTTAGAGAATTAATTTTAGCTTATGTTTTTGGTTCTTCATTAATTTATGCAAGTTATTTATTGCTAAAGACATTAACTGACTTTCTTTCCCAGTTTACTTTTGGTAATGCATTACAAGCTAATCTTCTTCCAAAATTTTCTAAATTATATAAGAAAAATAAATTATTAAATTTAAATAGAGTTCATCAATTTTCTAAATCAGTGATATTGATAATATTCTTTTTTAGTCTATTGATTCAGTTATTTATTATTTTTTTTATTTTAAAGCAAGATTTTTTAATATTAATACCCACATCATTAGTCTTGTCTTTAGTGTTATCAACTAATTTTTATAATTCTTTATTTCTTACTATCATACAAGCTAAAGGAGATTTTAAAAAATTTTCAATTGCAACTTCATTTAATATTTTAATTTCAACAATACTAATATACCCATTAGAATTAGTTTTAGGTGTTTTAGGCATCGCTGTTAGTAGGATAATTGGTGTTTTTAGTTTAACATATTTTTATATTAAACCACTCATTAAACCTAATAATGGTTTACAAGTCAAACTGTCAATTAAAGATTTTAATTTTTCAGTTATCTTTCTTGCAAACATTCCTTTGTTTATTTTGTTAATGGCTAGATTTATTTCTGGATTAAATGGAGATTCTGATATTACTTATTTTAATTATTCTTTTGTTCTGCTTAATGTTGTCTTAACCTCAGTTGTCTTTAATATTAACACTATTGTATTAAGGAAGTTTTCTTTTTCTAAAGATTTAAAATTATTACTTTACTCACTTTTATTGTCATTATTTATTTCTTGCTTACTATATGTCTTTGTAATCGAATTTAGTGAGGATATTATTCATTTTATTTATAAAAGAGGAGAATTTAACGTAAATGATGTAAAATCAACTGCCGAATTTCTTCAATTCTTAACACCTGCTTATATTATTTTAATTTTTACATCTGTAATTTTTCAGCCTTTCTTTTCTTTAGGAGTTGATAAAATTTCTAGAATATGTTTAAAGTTTTCTATGTTCTTAATTTTCGTTCTATTTTTAGTGTTACTTTATATTTTTTTAAATGATATATCTTCTTTTTATGCTTGTTTTATTTTTATTAACACTATGTCTTTAGCTAGTTTAGTTGTTTCTATTTTATCTCTAATATTTTTTTTATTTCATGAAAATTAAAAATTTATTTTCTTTAATTTTTCTCCTATCAGCTTGTTTTGAATTAGCTGTAGGTAGAATTTATGATGATCGTTTATCTATATATGGGGTTAATTTATCTATTGTTATTAGTTTGTTTTTTTTCATTACATCTGTAATATTATTATCTTCAATAAAAAAAATTATTTTAAATAAAACTAAAATTGTTTTATTTAGTTTTTTCATTCTCTTGTTAATTATTAATCCTATTTTATGGTCAATTTATGGTGCTTACGAATATGGTATTGCTAAATTTTTAAATTTTATATTAATTACTATTCCTATTGCTATTATTATATTAGAGAAATTTAAATATGATGACGTTAAAAATATCTTTCTAATTTTATTAGGTGTAGTTTTTCTATTATTGTTATTTGCTTTAACTGGGTTTTTTGAAACACCACGACCTGATGGTAGGATTAGTATATTAGGAGGAGGTCCAATTATTTTTGGTAGATGGATGGGGTTTGGTGTTATAGCTTTATTTTTTCTTCCTATTAAAAAGAAATATATATTTAGATTAATTTTTATATTAATTTTTCTTGTGTATTGTTTAATAAGTGGTAGTAGAGGTCCTTTTATAGCTTTGCTTTTATCTTTTATCTTTTACTTCTTTCTAAATTTTAGAAAAATCTTTTTAAGATTATCTGTTTTACTTTTATTATTATCTGCTATATTTTTTAGCACAAATCTTTATAAAGATATATCTGAATTAGGTAGAACTGATAGGGTTTTTTTGAATATTGCTAAAAGAGGTGGAAGTAGTGAATCTACACAAACTCGATATGAATTAGCTGAAAGATCATATGATTTGATGTTAAAATATCCTTTTGGAGTTGGAGCTGGAAATTGGCAGTTCAAAGCAAATCAATATAATCCTACTCATTTAATGGCTCATGAATACCCTCATAATTTATTTTTTGAAATAATAAATGAATATGGTATTTTAGCTGGTATTTTACTCTTTCTTTTCATTCTTCATATAACATATATTAGTTTTTCTAAAATGAACAATTATTCTAATAAAAAATCTTTATATCCCTTATTGTTTTATTTATGGATCTTCTTGCTTTTAAATGCTATGCTAAGCGGTAGTTTAAATGATTCTCGTTTATTATTTATTATTGCTTGTTGTGTTCTAATAATAAATCCGCTAATTATCAAAGAAGATGAATAATATTTGGAGAAAATATCATGGAGCACTTATTCCTTGGAAGCCACCCCATTTAGATTTAGGTTTTTCTAGAAATGATATTCAAACTCAAATTTCAAAACATAATGCTTTTTTTGCAAGATGGACTACAAATTTTGATTCTAGAAAACAATCTGTTTTTTGGTATATTATAAATGATAAATCAATTGATATAAGTGATTATAGTGCTAATACAAGAAGTAAAATAAATAGAGGTTTTAAGAAACTTACTGTAAGAAAAATTTCTAAATCTGAATTACTTAAAGATGGCTATTCTGTTTATAAAAATGCTTTAAAAAGATATAATTTTATCTTAAATGTACTTAGTAATAAGCAGTTTATTAGTGAGATAGAAAATTTAGATGAAAACTGGGATTTATGGGGGGTATACACTTTAAATACTAATAAATTAGTTGCTTATAGTTTAAATCGTTTAGTAGATGATTATTGTGATTATTCAACTATAAAATTTGACCCCTCTTTTTTAAAAAATTACTCTAGTTATGTGCTGTATTATTCCATGAATAAATATTACTTAAATGATAAAAATTTTCAATATGTAAATAATGGAACAAGAAGTGTGTCTCATCAAACTAATATTCATGATTTTCTTATTGATAAATTTAAGTTTAGGAAAGCTTATTGCAAGATGGAGGTAGCTTATTCTCCATTACTTAAATTTTTTGTGAAATATTTGTTTTTTATGCGTCATATTATTTCTTTTATTCCTTTAAATATTTTTAGAAAACTATATGTTATATTACATCAAGAAAACATAAAAATATTATGTGAGAAAATATATGGTTACTCAAATCAGAATCCCTCAAAACTTGTACTTTCAAATGGAAATTTCAAATCTGGCTCTACATGGGTAACTGCAATTTTAAATGAATTATTTAATTATAAAATAGATAGTTTTCCGTTGAAATTTCAAAATCCAAAACATAAAAACTGGATTCATAGATATAGAATACATGATTTTTTCAATTCTAATGACTCTTTAGATTCTCCTTTATGGATAAGTAAATCACATATTTTTCAAGAAAAAATCATGAATGATATTTTAATAAATCAAAATAATATTAAAATAATAAATATTGATAGGGATATTAAGGATATTATTGTTTCCCATTATCATCATCTTTTAAATTCTAAAAAAATATCAGGAGATTTTAAATCTTATTTTTCTAAATGGGGTAAATATAAAGCCAAGCAATGTATAGATTATAAAAAAGCCTGGGGAGATTATGATTGTTTAAAATTAAAATATTCTGATCTTATTAATAGTAATAGAAAAACAATAATTAAGATGGCGAAATATTTAGATATTAATATTGATGATGACAAAATTTTATCTATTCAAAATGAAACTGATATAGATAATTTAAGAATTAATTCTAAAAGGAAAAATTTAAATGAGGAGAATTGGTTTTATAGAAAAGGAAAAATGGGTGATTGGAAGAATTTTTTTGATAATGAAATGATTTTAAAAATTCAGAGCATTGAATCTGGAAATTTATCATTTAAGGAAAAGTTATCTTACTTTATTAAATTTACTTTTAGATTAAAATTAAAATATTTTCTTTACAAATACATTCCTAACTTATATGTTAAATTTGACAAGGTTTTTTAATGATTGATTTAATTTCTATAATAACTCCTTCATATAATTCTGAATCTTATTTAGAAGAATGTATTAATTCTGTTCTAAATCAAACTTATATTAACTGGGAAATGCTTATTGTTGATGATGGATCAAAAGATGATTCTCGCGATATAATAAATCGTTATGCTAATTCTGAGATAAGAATTAAACCAATTTTTCTAGACAATAATATTGGAGCTCCTTCAGCCAGAAATCTAGCAATTGAAAAATCAAAGGGTAGTTATCTTGCTTTTCTAGATAGCGATGATCTTTGGTTGCCAACTAAGTTAGATGTTCAGTTAAGATTTATGAAAGAAAACAACTATGATTTTACTTTTTCATCTTATAATGTAATATCTGAAGATAATAAAAATATTATTTTTAAAATATTAGCCCCAAATAAGATAAAGTATAGTCAATATCTTAAAAATACTATTATTGGTTGTTTAACTGTTATGATTAATAAAGATAAATTCTCATCTATAAAAATGCCTAATTTAAGATCTTCACATGACATGGCTTTATGGTTAGATCTATTAAGAGATGGTAGATATGCATATGGTATAAATGAGTGTTTAGCAAATTATCGTCTTGTAAAAACATCTAATACAAGTAATAAGTTTAAGTCAATTTATGATGTTTGGCATGTTTATAGGAAACATGAAGGTTTTAGTTTTTTTTATAGCTTGTATAACTGGATTTTTTATTTGTTTAATGCAATAAACAAGAGAATTTAATGATTAAAAGAATCTTTGATTTGTTATTGGTATTTTTATGTATTATATTTTTAATGCCTATATTTTTGATTATTTGTTTGCTCGTTAAATTGGATTCTAAGGGATCTATATTTTTCCTTCAAAATAGAGTTGGTTTAGATGAGAAAATTTTTAAAATTATAAAGTTTAGAACAATGTATATTAATCAAAGTTCTATATCTACAATTACTTTAAAAAATGATCCTAGGATAACAAAAATTGGAAAATATCTCCGCAACTATAAACTTGATGAATTACCTGAATTATTTAATGTTTTAATTGGAGATATGAGTTTTGTTGGGCCTAGACCTGATGTTGCTGGATATGCAGATAAATTAGTAGGAGTAAACAGAAATATCCTAAAATTAAAACCAGGTATTACTTCTTGGGCTAGCTTAAAATATGTAAATGAAGAGTTATTGCTAACCCAAGTTAAGGACCCAATTAGTTATAATAATCGTGTTATTTATCCTGATAAGGTTAAAATGAATTTAAATTATTACAATAATCATAATATTTGGATTGACATTAAGGTTATATTTGCTACTATATCTCTACTATTAAGTGGTCTTTTTAAGCATAAATAACTTATAATATTTGGATACTAATAAAAAAATATGGCTTTCATCTCCTCATATGTCAAAAAATGAGCAGAATTACGTTAAAGAAGCATTTGATAGTAATTGGATAGCTCCAGCTGGCCCTCATATCAAATTATTTGAAGATAAGTTATCTGAAATATCGGATAATTTAAATATTGCAGTTTTAAGTAGTGGTACAGCTGCGATTCATTTAGCTTTAATTCTTTTAGAAGTTGAAAGAGATGATTGTGTAATTTGTTCTTCATTTACATTTTCTGCATCTGTTAATCCCGTTATATATCAAGGGGCTCATCCTATTTTTATTGATAGTGAAAAAGACACTTGGAATATGGATCCAGTATTGCTTGAACAAGCAATAGCTGAAAAATTAAATCAAAATCAAAAACCAAAGGCTATAATACTTGTACATTTATATGGTTACCCTGCAAAGTTAGATGAGATTTTAAGGATTGCTAAAAAATATGATATACCAATTATTGAAGATGCTGCTGAGGCTATTGGATCATCCTATAATAATAAACCTCTTGGTACATTTGGTGATATTGGTATATATTCATTTAATGGTAATAAGATTATTACTACATCTTCTGGAGGAGCAATTTTATCTAAAGATGATAATATTATTAAAAAAGCTAAGTTTCTTGCTACCCAGGCAAGAGAAGACTATCCACATTACGAGCATTCAGAAATTGGTTATAATTACAGAATGAGCAATGTTTGTGCTGCAATAGGTGTAGGGCAGTTAGAAGTTTTGAAAGATCGCATAAAAAAAAGAAGATATATTCATGATTATTATAAGCAACATTTATCTAATCTAAAAGAAATTAATTTTCTCGAAGAATTACCTGGTTTTTATTCTAACAGATGGTTAACAACAATAATCATAAGTGAAAAATCTGTAATAAAAAGAGAAGATATACGTTTAAATTTATTAAAAGAAAATATCGAAAGTCGTCCCCTTTGGAAGCCTATGCATTTACAGCCAGTTTTTAGAAAATATCAAGTCTATGATAATAAAGTGAGTGAAGATTTATTTAATAGAGGATTATGCCTTCCTTCAGGATCTAATATGGAAATAGAAGATTTAGAGAGAGTCATTAATAATATTAAAAGTTTATATGAAAAATAGATTTCTTAGTCTAAATAGATTTTACAAAAAAACAATGATGATCTTATGTGATCAAATCATTCTTCTATTTGCGCTTTTTTTAGCCTTTTTCTTAAGATTTAGTGATGAAAAAATGCTTGATATTAGTCAATATAAATTTTTGTTTTACATGCAGATAAATTGGTGATTGTTTGTTGTGATTTCAATTATTACTACTTTCTTTTTTATTAGACTTGGACTATATCGTGTTGTTTTAAAATATATTGGAGCTAGACTTATTATTACTACTTTTAGAGCGACTACTCTAAGTTATTTATTTATAATTTTAGTTTTGTTTTTTTATAATCCTAATGAGTTTCCTAGATCTATTCTTCTTACTTTCTGGTTTATATCAAATGTTTTATTAATAATCTCACGTTTTGTTTTTAAAGGTATATTGTATTCATGGGATAGTTTTCAAGTTGGGAAAAAGAATATTTTAATTTATGGTGCTGGTAAAGCAGGTGTTCAGATTTCCGAGAGTTTAAAGAAAACAAATGATTATAATGTTATTGCTTTCATAGATGATGATGATTCTAAAATAGCTACCATAGTTAATTCAATAGAAGTTTTTAGTTTTGAAAGTATCAATAATCTTATAGATGAAAAATCTGTCAAAAGTTTAATATTAGCGATTCCATCTGCAAAACAAAATCAACGACAGGAGATTTTAAAGAAACTTTCTCGATACCCACTAGAGGTTAAGTCACTGCCTAATCTTGATGATATTGAGAATGATTTAGTAACACTTGAACAGATTAAATTTGTTGAGGTAGATGATATTTTAGGTAGAGAGGTTGTTCGACCTAAGATAGAGCTTCTTCAAAAAAACATACAAAATGGAAATATTTTAATTACTGGTGCTGGAGGTAGTATTGGTTCGGAACTCTCAAGACAAATCAAAGATCTTAAGCCTTCCTTAATTGTATTATTAGATAATTCAGAATATAATTTATATAATATACATCATGAATTAACCATAACTAATGGTGTTGAAGTAATCCCAGTTTTATCTACTGTAACTAATTATAATCAAGTATATAATGTTATAAAAAAATATAAAATAGATACTATTTATCACGCTGCAGCTTATAAACATGTTCCAATGGTAGAGTTAAATGTTGTTTCTGGAGTTTATAATAATGTAATTGGAACATATAATATCGCTTTTGCTTCTAAGGAGCTTGCAGTTAAAAATTTGATTTTAATTAGTACTGATAAGGCTGTAAGGCCTACTAATGTAATGGGCGCTTCTAAAAGATTGTCTGAGTTTATTTTACAAGCATTTGCTCATGAGGAATCAGAAACATGTTTTTCTATGGTTAGGTTTGGAAATGTAATAGATTCAGCCGGATCTGTAGTTCCTCTTTTCAGATCTCAAATCAAGCAAGGAGGCCCAGTAACAGTAACTCATAGCAATATAACTAGATATTTCATGTCTATTCCTGAAGCAGTCCAATTAGTTTTACAATCTGGGTCAATGGCTAAAGGGGGGGATGTTTTTGTTTTAGACATGGGTGATCCTATAAAGATTCTCGATTTAGCATATAGGATGATTCACTTAAGCGGATTAATTCCTATTGATAATAATAATCCTGATGGTGATATTCAAATTCAATTTACTGGTTTACGACCTGGTGAGAAATTATATGAAGAATTGTTAATTGGAGATGATGTCATACAATCAAAACATCCTCGTATACTTCAAGCAAGAGAAGAAAAATTAAGTATGGACAAGGTTTTGCTATTTATTGAATTAATTAAGAAATCTCGAGATCTTCAAGATGAAAAAATCATTAAAGATGTATTGTTAAAATATGTTAAAGGATATACTGTAGAGTTTGAATATAAACAATAATTTATAAAATGAATATTTATATAATTGGTTCAGGAACCTTTGGAACAGCTTTAGCTAATGAGCTTTCGTTTAATATCAATAATCAGGTTCTGTTATTTGCTCGTTCTGTGGATAAGGTTAATGAAATTAATAACTTACATACAAATAAAAAATATTTTCCAAACATAAA
>JABGXK010000058.1 GCA_018675825.1 Flavobacteriales bacterium
AATTTAAAAACTTATATATTTACTATGATAATACTGTAGAAGTAGAACAAACCTCTAATTGTATAACTCTTTTTTCTGGTATCTTATGGTCAGGTAGCTTAGATACTATTCCTAACGGACAATTTTATAGTATTAAAATATATGAAAATACTGTTGAAGTTATAACAGATTTTATATCAGATTTTTGTGTTTACTACTTAAAAAAAGATGATTTATTTATTTTAACTAATAGCATATTAGATATTAGTTCATCTGTAAATGTAACTTATCTTCGTTGGTGGTTACGTAATCCACTAATAGATAACAATACTACTATACTTAATGATGTTTTTACTGTTAATAGATTTACTAAACATTATTTTAGTCTTAGTGGTGATACTATTAAAGAAACTACTTATTTAAAACCTACTTACTTTACAGATTCATTCATACCTACCCATACTTTTGATGAAGCAAAGCATATTGTAAAAAATATACTTACAGAAAACTTATCTAAATTTCCTAAAAATACTACTTTTCTATGTAGTTCTGGTATTGATAGTATATTACTTCATCAGTTAAATCCTAATTTTAAGCTAATATCTTATCAAGGTGATTGGTGGGAAAGAGAAAAGATAAAACAAATATCTTCTAACCATAAGATATATACTTTTTCTAAAAAAGAGTATCTAGATGCTTGTAAAAGTATAGAAAAATGCGTAAACATACCAAGTAAACACTATTCATTAAAAATTGAAACTTATATTCTTAGTCAACAAACTGATAATATAATTCTAAATGGTTCATATGGGGACGAAATATTCTGGCATGAACCTGTATGTGCTATGGCTAACTATTACTGGCAACAGGGTAATAAAAGTTATACAGAATATTTAAACTTTATTGATGCTTATTACACTAATCAACCTTATCAAACTACTCAGCATACATACTATAAAATCAAAGATTCTTCTTGCATAGAAGACTGTTTATCTGATAAACTATTACTTAGATACTCTTATTTAAAGGATTTACGACCTTTAAGTAACAAATTAGTACTTAGTCCTTACATTGATTTACGTCTTCGTACTTTATTACCTAAATGTGATATAGAAACACAACAACGATCTAGTTATGATGCAGAACTACAATTTGCTTTACTAGATAATAAAGACAAAGTTAATCGTTTTAAGATGGGAGGCGAAGAAGGACACGACTTATTTAATGATAAAATGTCTCTTTCCCGGAGAGATATGATGAAACATTTTTTAAAAAATTATAGGAACTATCATGATACTTTGTAATAAAAACTTTAATAGTCTCCCTTTATGGGACATGCATGTTCCTATTACTTCTCCTACTTTAAAATACGGAATTGGACTGTTTGAAGGTGTAGCAAGTTATTTTATAAACCACGAAATGCAGATTTTATACTTAGATAGACATTTAAAAAGATTACAAGAAGGTGTAAAAACTTTACGACTTGATTATGATTTTGATATAGATAGAATAGCACAAGCTGTTCAAGATACTATATTTGATAATAGGTTTCAAGAAACTGTACATACACGAATATCTTTACTACTTGAAGGAGAGGGAGAGATTAATGCTAAAGGCCCTGTATCTCTTTATATTATACCTACTCCGCTATCTCAACGCAATAAAAGTAAAGATAATCTTTCTGTACAAATTTCTATGTACAAACGACCAGCAGAAACCTCTATGCCTATGCGAATTAAGTCTATTGCTAACTATCATAATTCTAGGTTAGGATTGATACAAGCAAACTATGATGGGTATGATTCTTGTGTGTTTTTAAATGATAATGGTAAAGTAACAGAAGGACCAGGGTGTTGTATTTTTATAGTAAAAGATCATAAGATTTCTACTCCATCACTATCTTCCGGCATATTGCCAAGTATTACACGACAAACTATTATTTCTAACTATCCTTATAACATATCAGAACGTGAAATAGATTATACTGAATTACTACAAGCAGATGAGGCATTCTTTGTAGGAACATCTACTGAAGTAAAACGTATTCACTCTATAAACGGGCATGTATTAAATGGTGGGACTCTTTGTGAGCGCATCAAATCTTTATATGAAAAGATAATTTATTATGATTCGACAAGACTTAATAGAAATTGAATCTAAACACAGAACTTACAATATATTAGCTAATTATAACGGGTATGTAATTGATACTGTACAAGTTATGGCTAATGTATTTAAATTTAAAAATCGTTATCCTACTGTAAAAATACTTTTTCCAGTTAAAATTGCACCTATACCTGATATTTTAGATAGACTTGCTCCTTATGTAGATGGTTGGGACATATCTAATGTAGAAGAGTTCAAATTAATACAACAGTATGATATGTTAGTATCGTTATGTGGTCCTTCTTGGGATGCTCATGATATTTATACTATTACTTCAGATAATCTATTTTTAGTAGTTGATGGAGATGCGCAGTTTGAAATAGCTAAAGATCATTCATTTACTACTTTTAATCGTGTAAATGAATATAGAATTTCTAAGAAACAATCATTCTTTGGTAATTTTAGAACAGATTTTCTTAATGCGCATATTCATTTTTCTCATAATTCAAGAACAGTAGAGAACTATAATGCTTTCTTAGAACGCTATAACGATTGTGAACAACTAAATATAGGTGGTGGTTTTCACAATTTTGATGAAACAATACAACTAAATAATCAAATAATATATGCAGAACCTGGTCAAATTTTCTTTGAAAATGCTGTTTATCTAGCATGTGATGTAATAGAACGTAAAAAAGGAATACTAGTATTAGATAAATCTATATACTGTCATCTAGGTTGGAGTAATAAACATAAAATTCTAGCTGATGATCCTTATAATAATACAAAATCAATACTTATAGGACCAACTTGTTCTTCTTCTGACTATATAGGACAAGCTGAATATAATGAAAATAAAGTTATATTTTCTAATATACCAGCTACTTGTTTAGGACTAAATAGATCTTTCAATGGTATACCAAAAGCAAATATTACGATAATATAAGTAGACATTCGTAGAATTTTATGCTACTTTAATTGCATAGCAAGAACACAATGTATTCCGTAGGAACTGAGCTGTGGAACACGAGGGAACAATTTGGGCACAACGTTTGGTTCGGAGAACCTTATCGTTGACAACGTAAAAACGGAGTTTTTTAAGGTGTTACGTCAAAGTTGCGCCTTTTTTTATTTGCATGTTTGTTATAATTTTTGTATTATAGTATATAAACATGGAGAGAATTATGCCTCAATATATGATTAGGAAAGGTATATATGGACATGAGATTGCAAAGTTTGATGACTCAAATGCGTCGTTGGATGTATATACTATTAATTCCAGAGGCTGTTCTTGTCCTGCTCGTTCTCGTTCTTGCAAGCACACACGTATTTTAACAGCTTGGAAGAAAAGTAATGTGGAAGGTATAGTTTTTGATGATGATGCTCAAGAGATTGGTAATATTTTTAATTTTAGTACTATTGCCAATAAAAGTAGCAGCAAAAACAGAAACAGCTCTAAAATGTATGGCTAAGAATATATATTTTGAAGCTAAAAGTGAAAGTTTTGCTGGACAAGCTGCTGTTGCGCTTGTTGTCTTAAATCGTGTTAAGCACAAAGCATTTCCCTCTACTATTTGTGAAGTTATCTATGAAGGACCGCTTTACGAAAGTTGGAAAACTAGGCAAATCCCAGATCTTCCCCGAGAACTTAGGACATACTATCCTCGTAGAGATAGGTGTCAATTTAGTTGGTATTGTGATGGAAAAGCAGATAAAGTAAAAGAGGAATCAGCGTATCAAGAAGCGCACAGGATAGCGTGGCTTGTGTTGAATGGTCATATTTTTGATTTTACAGAGGGAGCTATTTTTTATCATGCTGACTATGTACAGCCTAAATGGGCTAAAGACAAACAAAAACTATTTCAGCTTGATAATCATATATTTTACAGGAATAAATAATGATAGACTATTTTACTAAACAACCCGGAAATATACAGTTTTATACTAATAATTTAGCATATCATGTAGCAGCTTTAGTAGGATTTGAATTTTTAATGTCAGGAACTATATCTAATTGGGGTTTACTATCCGGAATATTACTCGCAGATCATAGGTACTTCAGTAATTACAGTTAATTTTTTCTTGCTTATTGATATTTTTTGAATTATAATTCTTATAATCGAAAAAATAAGGAGAAATTTACATGGCACACAACGTAGAAACAATGGCTTATACTGGTCAAGTTCCTTGGCACGGTTTAGGTAAAAAAGTTCCATCAGATTTAACATCTGATCAGATGTTACAAGCAGCAGGTTTAGATTGGGAAGTTGTTAAAACTCCCTTATACTATGATTCTGATACAGAAGATGGTGTAACTGTTAAAGATCGTTTTGCCTTAATTCGTAAGGAAGATGGTCAGTATATGGATACTGTTGGAGCAAATTGGCGTCCTCTACAAAATCATCAAGCATTTGAATTTTTTAATGACTTTATCATGCAAGGTGATATGGAAATGCATACGGCTGGTTCATTACAAAATGGTAAAATTGTATGGGCGTTAGCTAAAATGAAAAAAAGTTATTCTGTTGTAACTGATGATGAAATGCAACAGTATATGCTTTTTGTTAATCCACATAAGAGAGGAAAAGCAATTGAAGTCCGTTCCACTGATATTCGTGTTGTTTGCAATAATACTATGGATTTTGCTCTTGAGTCTACATCTAATAAACGCATTGCTGTAAATCACAATTCAGCTTGGGATGAGGATTATGTTAAAGATATGTTAGGTCTGGCTCATTCGGCTTCTGAAAAATATCAAGAGACCGCTCAGTTTTTAGCATCAAAATCATACACCCAACCTACCCTTGAAGAGTTCATTGACTCTCTATTCCCAAATACTGGTAAATCAGATGAGCGTTCTAAAAATGCACATCGTACTCTTGATTTGGTACATGAGCAACCAGGCGCACATTTTGCAGAAGGTTCCTGGTGGCAAGCATTTAATGCTGTTACACGCATGACAGATCATGAAATGGGTCGTAGTGCTGATTCCCGACTCACGTCGGCATGGTTTGGTCAGAACCGTACTCGTAAAGCAAAAGCACTTAACTCAGCAGTAGAATACGCAGAAGCCGCTTAACTCTTTTAAAAGTTGAAAACCCCTTGTTTTCAACTTAAATTTTTGTTAATATATTCATACTGAAACAAGGAGAGTGTCATGCAAATTCAATTTAATAAAGTTTATAACTATGAAGTTAAAGACTATGGATTTGATGGTTTAGATAATGATCTCGTTATAGATATTTTTAAAGATGGCAGGGTATTTTCTCATTTTAGTGAATTGCTTTTAGAAAATCTTTTTCCTGAGTTAGTTTATGTTGATGAGAAAGGCTATGATTTTACTAGAGAAGGATGTCCTAACTTAGATGCAAAAACTTTTACAAAGGCAAGCGGGTTAGAGATTTGTCCGTCAAATATGTTAGGGCAAGGTCGAGTTTTTGACCAAGA
>JABGXK010000059.1 GCA_018675825.1 Flavobacteriales bacterium
AACATCATTAATCCAATTCTTATAATTATTCTTAATAAACCTAAAAAATTGAGAGTTTGCTTCAGATTTTTGCATGGAAATTATTTCATCAATACTATTATCTCTAGATTGAGAAAGCTCTAACTCCCAAAAAACAATTTTTCTATAAACATCATACCAATCATTAATAGATAGACTAGAAGATAATTGAAGTGAGATATTTCTAAATTCTTGTTGATAGTTTTTAGCAATTTTCTCATCAACTAATCTAGATGATTCTAAATTTTTCTTAATTGAAAGTAATATTTGACTTGGATTAACAGGCTTAATAAGATAATCGGATATCTTTGATCCAATAGCATCTTCCATAATACTTTCTTCCTCGCTTTTAGTAATCATTACTACTGGAATAATTTGATATTTATCTTTTATAATATTAAGAGTTTCTAAACCAGATAAACCTGGCATATTCTCATCAAGAAAAATTAAGTTAAAATGATTATTTTCTAAAATATCTAAAGCTTCATCACCACTTTTAGCAGTACATAGATCATAGCCTTTAGATTCTAAATAAATAATATGTGGTTTTAGTAATTCAATTTCATCATCAACCCAAAGTATTTTATTCATATTTATAAATTTAATTATTTTACAAAAATTAAAAAAAAACAGCTATTTTCGATCATGCATTCAAAAAAAAGAGCAAAAATAATTAATGATCCTATTTATGGATTTATTGAAATAGAGTCAGGAATCATAAATAGTCTGATTAACCACCCTTATTTTCAACGACTTAGAAGAATATCTCAACTTGGATTATCTTACTTAGTCTACCCTGGTGCTCAACATACAAGATTTCAACATGCCTTAGGTTGTCTTCATCTAGTATCTAAAGCGACACAACAATTACTAAAAAAAGGCCATAAAATAAACCAAGAAGAACAAGAAGCAGTTAAAATTGCTATACTTCTTCACGATATTGGTCATGGACCATTTTCTCATGCATTAGAAAGAACACTTGTTGCAAATATAAGTCATGAAGAATTATCATTAATTTATATGCATAAGTTAAACGAAGAATTTAATGGAAAATTATCATTAGCTATTAAAATATTTAAAAATAAATACAAAAAACAATTCCTTCATCAACTAGTTTCTTCTCAATTAGATATGGATAGGCTAGATTATCTTAAAAGAGATAGTTTTTTTACTGGAGTCACAGAAGGGAATGTAGGAGTTGAAAGGATTATAAGTATGTTAGATGTACAGAACGATAATTTAGTAATTGAAGAAAAAGGCATCTATTCTATAGAAAAATTTATCATTGCTAGACGATTAATGTATTGGCAAGTATATTTACATAAAACAGTAATTTCTGCAGAGAATATGCTAATTCAACTTTTAATGAGAGCAAAGTATCTTGTTAGAAATTCAAAAAATATTTATATATCAAGTAATTTAAAGAAATTTTTATTTAATGATATTAAACTTAATGATTTTAAAGAAGACAATAAGTTACTGAATAATTTTTCGCAATTAGATGACTCAGAAATTTATTCTGGCCTAAAATATTGGAGTCAAAATGAAGATTTTGTTCTATCTAAGCTATCAAATGATATATTAAATAGAAATATACTAAAAATTAAAGTTCAGAAAAATATATTTAACAAGAAACATATAAAATTATGCATCAAAAAAATGATAAATAAAGAAAAAATATCTAAAGAAGAAGCTGAATATTTTATCTTCTCTGACAAAGTAAGTAATAGCCTATATTCAATAGGGAACTCTAATATTAATATACTTTTTAAAAATGGAGAAATAAAAGATTTATCAAAATCATCAGATCAATTTAACTTAGTAGCTTTATCTAAAACAATAAATAAATACTTTTTATGTTCTCCAAAAGAATATATAGTTAATTAAAGATTTATAAATTTGACATATGGAAATAACCATTAAAAAATTAGCTAGTTTATTAAATGGAAAAATTATTGGCAATGAAAATATAAAAATATTTCAACTTGCTAGAATAGATGATTGTAAAGATGGAGATATCGGATTTATTTCAAATCCTTTATATCATAAGTATATTTATACTACAAAAGCTTCATGTGTTATTGTAGATTATGATTTCAAACATGATAAAGAGTTAAAATTAACACTATTAAAAGTTAAAGATTCACATCTAGCTTTATCAATAGTTAGTAATCTATTTAAAAAACAACAAAAACTAAATAGAAGTATTTCATCAAGAGCATTTATATCAAATTCTTCAATAATTAAATCAAATATTCATGTTGGGCATTTTACTTCTATAGGTGAAAACTGTGTTATTGAAAAAAATGTTACAATATTTAATAATTGTATAATCGGAAACAATGTTAAGATTAATGCAAATTCAATCATATATTCTTCTGTTAATATCTGTAACGATACTATAATTGGTGAAAATAATATAATACATGAAGGAGCTGTAATAGGGTCAGATGGATTTGGATTTGCACAAGTTAAAAAAGAACTAAAAAAAATTCAACAGATAGGTAATGTTATTACTAAAAACCATGTTGAAATTGGAGCAAATACTACTATAGACAGAGCATCAATAGGATCAACTATAATCAATAATGGAGTGAAATTAGATAATTTGATTCAAATAGGACATAATGTTGAAATTGGGGAAAATACAGCGATTGCTGCATTAACTGCCATTGCAGGATCAACAAAAATTGGTAAAAATTGTCTAATTGGTGGTCAATGCGCAATCACAGGTCATATAAAAATTGGTGACAACGTTAGAATTGCAGGTAATAGTGGTATTGGATCTAATATAAAAGATAATCAAACAATTCAAGGAGAATTTGCATTCAACAAACAAGATTTTCAAAGATCATATATTTTATTTAAACGACTACCAAAAATTGTAGACAGATTAAATAATCTAGAAAAAGATCAATATAAAAAAGAATGAAACAACAAACAATCTGTAAGGAAATTAATATATCTGGATGTGGAATACATACAGGAAAAAAATCAACCGTCACACTACAACCTCTTAAAGAGAATTCAGGAATTATTTTCCAAAGAATAGATCTTCCAGGACATCCAATGATTGAAGCAAAATTTCAGAATGTATTCTCAACCAAAAGAAGTACTAATATTAGAAAAAATAAGGCAGAAGTATACACTATAGAACATTTATTAGCGGCAATTACAGGAGCTGAGATTGATAATTTACTTATTAAAATTAATAATTTAGAGGTTCCAATATTAGATGGATCCTCAAAACTATTTACAAATTGTATAAAGAAAGCTGGTATTAAAAAGCAAAATATAGAAAAAAAGTACCTTAAAATTGAAAAAAAATTCTTCTTTAAAGATAAAATTTCAGGATCTTCATATCTAGTTGAACCAGCAGAAAAATTAAGTATAAGAGTCGAATTAGATTATAAATCAATATTTCTTAAAAATCAAATTGCTGAATTAGAAGATATTAATAAATTTGAAGACGATATTTCTTGCTGTAGAACTTTTAGTTTCTTACATGAAATTAAAGATCTAATTAAAAATGATTTAATAAAAGGTGGGGATCTTGATAATGCAGTTATAATTATTGTTAAAAAAGCTAATAACAACCTTCAAGAATATCTAAATAAAAAATTTGGAAGAAAAAATATAACTTTTAAACTAGGTAAATTATTAAATAAAAAAGAATTACATTATAAAAATGAACCTGCAAGGCATAAATTACTAGACGTTATTGGAGATTTTACCCTTTTGAGTTCTAATATACAAGCTAAAATTACTTGTTTTAAGCCCGGGCATAAGAATAACTTAGAATTCGTAAAAAAATTAAATAATATTATGATTGAAAATAATAGAAAAACAGCTCCAAAAATTAATTTTGATGAAAAGCCGTTTTATGATTTAGATCAGATAAAAGAGATTTTACCACATAGAGAACCTTTTATTTTTATTGATGAAATCAGAGAACTTGGAGATGATTATATCATTGGTATAAAATATGTTAAACCTGAAGAGGAATACTTTAAAGGACATTTCCCGAATGAACCAATTATGCCTGGAGTTTTACAATTAGAAACTATGGCGCAAGCTGGAGGAGTATTAATTTTAAATACTGTTGAAAACCCTAAAGAATATTTAACATTTTTTATGAAAATAGATAATGCAAAATTCAAAAAGAAAGTTACCCCAGGAGACATTATAATATTTAGGTTAAATCTAATATCTCCAATTAGAAGAGGAATATGCCATATGCATGGAAAAGGCTTTGTAAATGGTGAAATAGTAGTAGAAGCCGATCTACTAGCACAAATTGCTAAGAAAAAATAAATGCACCGTACATTATCACATATTGACCCACAAGCTATACTAGCAAAAAATGTTGTTGTAGAGCCATTTGTTTGTATAGAAAAAAATGTTGAAATTGGAAGCGGAACATGGATCGGATCTAACGTGACAATTATGGAAGGTGCAAGAATTGGAAAAAATTGTGAAATATTTCCTGGAGCAGTTATTTCTGCAATACCACAAGATTTAAAATTTAAAGGTGAAGATTCATTAGCTATTATTGGAGATAATTCAATAATTAGAGAATGTTCAACTATTAATAGAGCAACTAATGCAACAGGAAAAACAATAGTTGGTAAAAATTGTTTAATTATGGCATATGCTCATATTGCCCATGATTGCAGAATTGGCAACAATTCAATTATTGTCAATAATGTAGCTCTAGGCGGCCATGTGGAAGTAGGTGAATATGCTATAATAGGTGGCTTATCAGCTATTCATCAATTTGTAAAATTAGGAAAACACACAATGATTTCAGGTGGATCTCTAGTAAGAAAGGATGTCCCCCCTTATGTTAAAGCTGGAAGAGAACCATTATCATTTATTGGAATAAATTCTATTGGTTTAAGAAGGAAAGGTTTTACAGAAGAAAAAATTGAAGAGATTCAAAATATATACAGGTATTTATATCAAAAAAACTTTAATAACACACAAGCAATACATCAAATTGAAATAGAATTTAAGGCTTCAAAAATAAGGGATGAAATCATATCTTTTGTTCAAAATTCTGGCAGGGGAATCATGAGAGGTTATAATCAAAATAAATAATATATGGGCACTACAGCTGACTTTAGAAATGGACTATGTATTCAATTTAATGGAGATCCCTGGAAAATTGAGTCTTTCCAACATGTTAAACCTGGAAAGGGACCTGCATTTGTAAGAACCAAAATTAGAAATCTCAACACTGGTAGACTGTTAGAAAATACTTTTACATCAGGTGTTAAAATAGAGATTATAAGAATTGAAAACAGAAAATACCAATTTCTATATTCTGAAGGCAATGATTATCATCTGATGAATAATGATAACTATGAACAAATCACCTTACAAAAAAACTTTATTAAAAATTCAAACTTACTTAAGGATGGAGAAAATGTTGAAGTTTTATTTCATGCCGACCAAGGGTTACCTCTATCAGCATCATTACCTACTCACATCATTCTTAAAATTGAACATACTGAACCTGGAATAAAAGGAAATACAGCTACAAATACATTTAAACCAGCAACAACAGAAACAGGAGCCTTAATTCAGGTCCCTTTATTTATAAATGAAGGAGATAAGATTAAGATTGATACAATGAAAAATATATATCTTGAAAGAGTTAAGTAATTGACTAAAATATTATATTACTAAAAAAATCTTTTTACAAAATGAAAAAACACAATTTTAGCGCAGGACCATGCATTCTTCCTGAAGAAGTGCTTAATAAAGCTTCTCAAGCTATTTTAAATTTTAATAACAATAACCTTTCATTAATTGAAATATCACATAGAAGCGAACCATTTATCAACGTCATGAATGAAGCAAAGAGCCTTGTTAGAGAGCTTTTAAATATTCCTACAGGTTATTCCATTCTTTTTCTACAAGGAGGTGCAAGCTTAGAATTTCTTATGACTCCATATAACTTACTATCATTAAACGGAACATGTGGATATATAAATACTGGTATTTGGTCAAAGAAAGCTATTCATGAAGCAAAATCAATTGGTACAACTTTAATAATTGCTGATTCGTCAGACAAAAACTACAGCTATATTCCTGAAAATATTAATAGCCAAGAACAACTTGATTATTTACATTACACATCCAATAATACAATATATGGAACACAATTTAAAGATTATCCAAAAACAGATTCAATTCTTGTTTGTGATATGTCATCAGATATTTTTAGTAAAAAAATTGATGTTAGTAAATTTGGATTGATATATGCTGGTGCACAAAAAAATATGGGTCCTGCAGGAACAACATTAGTTATAGTTAAAGATAATATCTTAGGTAGAACTGGTAGAAAAATACCTACTATGCTAGACTACACTACACATATAAATAAGGATAGCATGTTTAACACTCCTCCTGTATTTTCTATTTATGTATCAATGTTAACTCTTAAATGGTTGAAAGGAAAAGGTGGAGTAGAATATATTGAACAAATAAATAATCAAAAAGCACAAAAACTTTATGAAGAAATTGATAGAAATGTATTATTTAAAGGATTAGTTAAAGATAAAGATCGCTCAAATATGAATGTAACATTTAAGTTAAATAACAAAGAGCTTGAATCTGTTTTTGACTCATTGTGTAAAACGGTGGGTATTAATGGACTTAAAGGTCATCGATCAGTTGGTGGTTATCGCGCGTCGTTATATAATGCTTTACCATTAAAAAGTGTAGAAGTACTAGTAAAAACAATGCAAAATTTAGAAAAAAACAACAAATGATAAATATCTTAGCAAATGATGGAATCTCAATTTCAGGAATTGAAAAACTTGAAAGAGACGGTTTTAATGTAGATACAGATAGTGTTTTACAAGATGAACTTGCAGATGCAATAAACAAAAGAAAAATATCAGTTATTCTTGTAAGAAGCGCAACTAAAATTACAAAAGAAATTATAGATAAATGCCCTAATATTAAAATAATTGGTAGAGGTGGCGTAGGTATGGATAATATAAATGTTAAGTATGCCGAAGAGAAAGGAATTTTAGTTATCAATACTCCTGCAGCATCATCATCATCAGTTGCAGAATTAGTGTTTGCACATCTTTTTGGGATGGTAAGATTCTTATATGCATCAAATCGTCAAATGCCAATAGAAGGAGATAGTAATTTTAAGGCGCTAAAAAAATCTTTTTCAAAAGGAAAAGAATTACAAGGAAAAACTTTAGGAATTATTGGATTTGG
>JABGXK010000060.1 GCA_018675825.1 Flavobacteriales bacterium
ATTAAAGTTCCTTGATTATTTTTATCAATAAATGAGCGGACTTGAAGAGGAATCCCTTTTTTTTGCAAAGGCTGAATTGTTTTAGGATGAATAACTTTTGCTCCATAAAATGCCAGCTCTATAGCTTCTGAAAATGAAATATTTTCTAAGAGTTTAGTTTTATCAAAAAATCTAGGATCTGCATTTAAAACCCCTTTAACATCCTTCCAAATAATAAGTATTTTAGCATCTAGAGCATATGCAAGAACAGCAGATGTATAGTCAGAACCTTCTCTTCCTAAAGTTGTTGTGAAGTTTTCAGAAGTGCATCCTATAAAACCCTGAGTTATTACTGGAAAACTAATCACTTTTTCTTTTACCAAGATTTCAGTTAAAGTCCAGTCAATTTTTGCATGCTGATACTTATTGTCAGTTTTAATAATATCTCTTGCATCAAGAAGTGAGTTGTAAAAATTATTCATCTTAAGAAAAGAACTCATTATGTTTGACGAAAGAAGCTCTCCTACTGAAACAATTTGATCATAGTCATATGAAAAATCAATATTAGGTTCATCTTCTAGAACCCATTCAATTTCAACAAATAAATTATCAACTATATTATAAATTTCGTCACCATCTTTAAAAAACTTCTTTATTATACTATGATGTACTTGTTTAATATTATCAAGTTGTTGGGAAACCAATGGGCTTCTACTAACATACAAATCTACAAGCTTCTCTAACATATTAGTAACTTTACCCATAGCTGAAAAAACAACTACAATATTATCTTCTTTGTAATTTTGAAGTATTTTTAATACATTATTTATAGACTCAATATCTTTAATTGAAGCTCCTCCAAATTTTAATACTTTAATCATAAATAAATTAGATTTAATCAAACAAAGTTAACAATTGTTTTATCATATAATTAAGTAAAATATTAGATATTTGCACTAAATGAAAATAGCATTATTAACTTCAGGAGGAATAGCACCATGTCTTTCGGCATCAATTGGAAGATTAGTTGGAAATTATTTAACACAATATCCAGAAGCAAAAATAATAGGATACTTAAATGGATATAAAGGTTTGCTATTAGGTAAAAGTATTATTTTTTCTAAGGAACTAAAAAACAAAATCCTTGACTTTTATCAATTTGGAGGCAGTCCACTTGGAAACAGCAGAGTAAAACTAACAAATGTAAGAGATTGCCTTGAAAAAAAATATATTAAAAAAGGTCAAAATCCATTACAAGTAGCAGCAGATCAATTAGTAAAAGATGGAATAACAATATTACATACTATTGGTGGTGACGATACTAATACAACAGCTGCTGATCTTTCATTTTTTTTAAAAAAAAACAACTACAACCTTACGGTAGTTGGACTACCCAAAACAATAGATAATGATGTTTACCCAATTGCACAAACTCTTGGAGCTTGGACAGCTGCAGAACAGGGAGCTAAATTCTTTGAAAATATTGTAAATGAAAACACAACTAGTGACAGGCAACTAATTATTCATGAAGTAATGGGAAGACATTGTGGGTGGCTAACAGCTGCAACTGCCTTTGAATATAGAAAAAGATTACAAAGACTCCCATTTATAGATGAAATAAATATGTGTAGAGAAAAATGGGATGTTCACGCGGTTCTATTACCAGAAGATGAGATTAATTTTGATAAAGAATGTGAAAGGTTAAATAAAATAATGAACAAGTATGATTGTGTAAATATTTTTCTATGTGAAGGTGCGGGTCAACAACTCATAATAGATAAAAAAATAAAGAAAGATGAATATATAGCTAAGGATGCATTTGGACATATAAGGCTTGATGATTTAGATGCGGGAAAATGGTTTGCTAATGAATTCTCTAAAAGACTAAATGCAAATAAGATTTTAATTCAAAAAAGCGGGTACTTCAGTAGATCTTCCAAACCCAATAAAAAAGATTTAGATCTTATTATTAAATGTTCAGATAAAGCCGTAGAAAGTGCTGTAAATGGAATAAGTGGTGTAATTGGATTAGACGAAGATGATAATAACAAATTAACATCAATAGATTTTAGCAGAATAAAAGGTGGAAAACCATTTGATATAAATCAAATATGGTTTACCAAAATGATGGAAGAAATTAAAAACATCTAAAAAAAAGCTTTATTAATACTTCAATTCTAAAATATTTTGAGCAATCAAAAACTAAAAAAGATATTGAAAAAGTTTTAAAGTCTGATATAAATAAAATTAGCCTAAAAGCTAGCGTAGGTTCATCCTTAGCACTTTACTCTTCTTTAATATTACAAAAAACAACTCATCCAAATTTATTTATATTTAGAGACAAAGAAGAGGCTTCATATTTTATAAATGATATTGAAAATATATTAAAAAAAGAAGTTTTTTTCTTTCCAGCATCATATAGAAGAGCTTATCAGATTGAAGAAACAGACAATGCAAATATTCTATTAAGATCAGAAGTTTTAAATAAGCTTAACAGCAAGAGAAATCCAATAATAGTCACCTATTCTGAAGCATTATCAGAAAAAGTTATAAGTAGAAGAGAATTAAAGAAACGAACAATTTCAATTCATGAAAATAATAATAAAAACATAGAAATATTTGAAGAAGAGCTTATAAGTCAAGATTTTGAACTAACAAACTTTGTAACTGATCCAGGACAATACGCAAATAGGGGGGGTATTATTGATGTTTTTTCATATGCAAATGAATATCCATTTAGAATAGAATTTTTTGAAGATAAAATAGAAAGTATTAGAACCTTTGATATAAACACACAACTTTCTATAAGTATTAAAAATAAAATCGTGATAGTACCTAACACCGAAGCAAAAAAAATCTCAAAAAAACAAGTTAGCTTGATTGAATATCTTCCTAAAAACGCTATAGTTTGGATAAAAGATGTAAGTTTTACAAAAGCAATCTTAAATGAGTATTACCAAAAATCTGTTAAACATTTTAATGAACTTAAAAATACTCAACACATTCATCCTGAAAATTTATTTACTGACGGAGGATCTTTTATCAAAAAAATAAATGGACATAAAATTATTGAACTAGGAAAACCATTTTTTAAGCCTCAGAAAACAATTCAATTAAACTGCTCACCACTTATTACATTTAATAAAAACATAGATCTTCTTATAGAGAGATTAAGAGAAAACACTTTAAATAATATTAAAAATCTAATACTTTGCTCATCTAAAGAACAAGAGAACAGGTTTCATAATATTTTTGAAGATAAATTTGACATTTCACAAGTTGATCTAATTCAAATATCAATACACGAAGGATTTGCTGATCATAATAATCAAATAGAAATTTTTACTGATCATCAAATTTTTAATCGACATCACAAATTTAAATCTAAAACAAAATTTAGTGACAAGCAGATAATAACATTAAAGCAATTAACAAATCTCAAGCTTGGCGACTATGTAACTCATATAGATCACGGAATTGGATTGTTTAGTGGATTACATAAAATAGAGAATAATAGCAAAAAACAAGAAGTCATTAAACTAACTTATAAAGGAGGCGATATACTCTACATTAGTATTCATGCATTACATAAAATATCAAAGTACTCTGGTAAAGAGGGTGGTGTACCTAAAATAAATCAACTTGGAACACCTAGTTGGAATAAATCTAAACAAAAAACAAAAAATAAAATAAAACAAATTGCCTTTGACCTCATTACTTTATATGCAAAGAGAAAAAAAATAAAAGGATTTTCATTTTCACCGGATACTTATCTTCAATTTGAACTTGAATCTTCATTCATTTATGAAGATACTCCTGATCAAAATAAAGCAACAATTGCTATTAAAAGTGATATGGAAAATGAAATGCCAATGGATAGATTAGTTTGTGGTGACGTAGGCTTTGGTAAAACTGAAGTTGCAATAAGAGCAGCTTTTAAGGCAGTAGCAGATAATAAACAAGTTGCAATATTAGTTCCAACAACAATATTAGCCTTACAACATTTTAAAACTTTTTCAAAAAGATTAAAAAATCTTCCATGTAGAATTGATTATCTTAATAGGTTTAGAACTATGAAAGAACAAAAAGAAATTATTAAAAATTTAGAGAATGGAAAGATTGATATAATTATAGGTACTCATAAAATAGTTGGTAAAGATATTTTTTTTAAAGATCTTGGTCTTCTAATAATTGATGAAGAACAGAAATTTGGAGTCAATATCAAAGACAAACTAAAATCATTTAAGTCAAATATAGACACACTAACACTAACAGCAACTCCAATACCTCGAACATTACAGTTTTCACTATTAGGAGCAAGAGATCTTTCTATTATAAATACACCACCTCCAAATCGACAAAGTATTGAGACTCAAATTATCGGATTAAATGAAGTTGTAATTAGAGATGCTATAATATACGAAATTTCAAGAAATGGCCAAATTTTCTTTGTACATAATAGAATCGAAAATATTAAAGAAATTGCAGGCTTCCTTAGTAGATTATGTCCAGATGCTAAAATCAAAATTGGTCACGGTCAAATGGAAGGAAACCTAATAGAAGAGCTTATGAGTGAATTTATGGAAGGAGATTTTGATATATTAGTATCTACAACAATAATTGAAAATGGAGTTGATATTCCAAATGCGAATACAATTATAATAAATAATGCTCAAAATTTTGGCTTAAGTGATCTTCATCAAATGAGAGGTAGAGTAGGTAGAAGTAATAAGAAGGCTTTCTGTTATCTTATTAGTCCACCAACTCATCAAATTTCCGACGATTCAAGAAAACGACTAAACGCATTGGAACAATTCTCTAATATAGGCAGTGGATTTAAAATTGCAATGAGAGATTTAGATATTAGAGGAGCTGGAGATTTATTAGGAGCAGATCAAAGTGGATTTATCAATGAAATTGGATTTGAAATGTATCAAAGAATATTAAATGAGGCTATAGACGAATTAAAAGAAGAAAAATTTCAAAACCTCTTTAAAGATGAGAAGCAAAAATTTATAGTTAAAGATTGTCAACTAGACACAGATAAAGAAGTACTAATACCAGATAACTATGTTTCTAGCATTGAAGAAAGACTAACTCTTTACAAAGAACTTAATGACATTCATGACGAAGAAAATTTACTAATTTTTAAAAAAAACCTTGTTGATAGGTTTGGAAAAACACCAAATAAAATTAATATTTTATTTGAAGCGATTAGATTAAGATGGAAAGGAAAAGAAATAGGATTTGAAAGAATTGTACTAAAAAATGATGCTATTAGAGCTTACTTTATTTCAAATAATCAATCTAAATATTTTGAATCTCGATCATTTAAAAAAGTACTTAATTATTTAAGAAAAAATCCTAAAGATTGTGTCCTTAAAGAAGTAAAAGGGAAACTTTCATTAAGCAAACAATATATATTTCAAATTAGTGATGCTATAAATTTATTTCAAAATATATTAAATCAAAATATTTAAGAAAAGTCAATTTTAAAGCTTTTAACAAGATTAGCAAGTTATCAACAATAGATTTATTATGGTATAAATGACTTGATAATTCTACTTGATTTGGGTAAAATTGCAAGTAATAAGATAATTGACAAATGAGTGATAAAATAAGAATTAAAAATGCCTTAATCTCGGTTTTTGATAAAAATGGACTTAAAAATATAATTAAAAAATTATCAGAATTTAACATTGAGATTTACTCAACAGGAGGTACTGAAGATTTTATAAAAAAAC
>JABGXK010000061.1 GCA_018675825.1 Flavobacteriales bacterium
AAAGAATTACAAGATTATTTTTCAGAATCCTCATTAATAAAATTTAGAGTTAAGGTAGAGATAGAGTATTTTATTGCCTTATGTAATATTTCAATTCCACAACTTAAGGATTTTCCATCAGAAAAATTCCCTATATTAAGAGGACTTTATATTAATTTTTCTGAAAATGATGCAAGAAGAATTAAAGAAATCGAATCAATCACAAATCATGATGTTAAAGCAGTAGAGTACTTTATTAAAGAGGAATTTAAAAAATTATCGTTAAGCCAATTTAATGAGTTTATTCATTTCGGCTTAACTTCTCAGGATATTAATAATACTGCAGTTCCATATTCAATAAAGAAAGCTACTGAAGAGATTATTCTACCAGAAATAATTAATTTATTAGATTTATTAGAGATAAATGCAAAAAAATGGGAAAATATTTCAATGTTAGCTAGAACACATGGACAGGCAGCAACTCCTACAAGGATGGGTAAAGAAATACAAGTATTTATTGAAAGAATTAAAATTCAATTACAACTATTAAAAAGCATTCCATTTACTGCAAAATTTGGTGGAGCAACAGGTAATTTTAATGCACATCATATTGCTTTTCCTAAAGTCAATTGGATTGATTTTGCTGATGAATTCACAGAAAAAGCATTAGGATTAAAACGTCAACAGACGACAACACAAATTGAACATTATGATAATCTAGCTGCAATGATGCATAATGTGACTAGAATCAATACTATCTTACTTGATTTCTCAAAAGATATATGGACATATATTTCAATTGATTACTTCAAACAAAAAATAGCAAAAAATGAAGTGGGATCATCAGCAATGCCACATAAAGTTAATCCAATAGATTTTGAAAATGCAGAAGGAAATCTTGGAATAGCTAATTGTGTATTTAACTTCATGGCTAATAAATTACCCATCTCAAGATTACAAAGAGATCTTACAGATAGTACAGTGCTTAGAAATATTGGGGTTCCCTTCTCCCATACACTAATAGCAATAAAATCATTAAGAAAAGGTATAAATAAGCTAGTAATTAATGAAAAGAAAATCTCTGCAGACCTAGAGGATAATTGGGCTGTAGTGGCTGAAGCAATTCAAACTATTTTAAGAAGAGAGAGCTACCCAAACCCATACGAGACTCTAAAAGAACTTACAAGATCAAATACTAAGATTACAAGAGAAAAAATTAGTTCATTTATTGATTTACTTGATGTAGATGAAAAGATTAAAAAAGAACTTAAGGATATAACACCAAATAATTATACTGGCATCTAAAATTGCAACTTATTCTTTTGTAAGTATTCTTCCCAATTCCAAATAAAATGTTTTAGTAAATTTTTCATTTCACTAATAAAAATTGGATTAGGCTTATTTTTCCTCTTAAAAAGTGTTCCTTGAAACTGATTAATATTATATTTTTCAAAAACAGCAAATGCCATTGCATCAATTTCTGAATTAAGATCAGCTAATAACTCAGAAAAATAATTTTCATACTGTAAGAAATTTTCAACAGCTAATATTTTTTCATTATCTTCTAGATGACAAAAAATATCTTCAACAATTGAATTACGAAGCTTTAACACTTCTTCTTCTTCGAAATGAGATTTTAAATTATATAAATTACCTAAATAAATGATTATTCTAAACCATTTAATGTCATCCTCTTTTAAATTAGGATTGTCTTCAAGATTATTATTATTGTTAATAAAATCCTTTATTTCAATAAAACCATTAGAAATAACTTCATCAAGAGCATTACAATAAATAGTTACTAAAGATTGTAATTTAACCTTTTTCTTTTTTGAAAGTAGACCAAAAAACTTAATCATAATTTTAATTTAATCTAAACTCTTTAATTGCTGTTTTAACAATATTATCTGCAATTGCTAAACATGCTGTAGCTGCTGGAGAAGGAGCGTTTAAAACATGTATGTTTTTATTATTCTTAACAATTTTAAAATCTTCAATTACCTCTCCATTCTTTGCTAATGCTATAGCTCTTACTCCACTTTTACCAACAATAATATCATTCATACTTAATGACGGTATCATTCTTTGTAAATCTCTCAAAAATAATCTTTTTGAGAAAGCTCTTTTATATTCTTTTACACCAAATTTCCAATGATTTATGAACAACCTTATAGTTCCTTTAAAAAACAAAGACCCTAAAGTATCTCTCAAACTAAATGCAGTCTTACTATATCCTTCTCTTTTAAATGTAAAAACTGCATTTGGACCACACTCTACAGAACCATCTATCATTCTAGTAAAATGCACTCCAAGAAAAGGAAATTCAGCGTTTGGAACAGGGTAAATTAAATTATTAACCTTACTTTTTGCTTTTTTTGTTAATTCAAAATAGTCACCTCTAAATCCTACAATTTTCATGTCTAATTTAAAATTATCTTTTTTAGCTAGTCTATCAGAAAAGAGACCTGCACAAAAAATATTATTCTTGGCATAAATATTACCATTACTTGTCTCTAGAAAATCATCATTATAATCTATAACTTCACATGAACAAATTATTTTACTTTGTGTATTAATAGCTAAAATCTTCTCAACAAACTTTTTTGTAGTCTGTTTGTAATCAATAATTCCAGACTCTGGAACCCATAATGCAGCAACACCAACAGCATTTGGCTCTATCTTTTGGAATTCTTCAGGACTAAGAATCTCTAATCCTATCAAGCCATTTTCTTCGCCATTTTTTTTAAGCTTCAATAAATATTCTACTTCATTATTATTGACAGCTAAAACAATTTTCCCGCAGATATCATACTTAATAGAATTGCTTTTAGCAAAATCTACTAATTGCTTACGACCATCTACACAATTCTTAGCCCTAAAACTACCGGGTTTATAATATAATCCAGAATGGATTACACCAGAGTTTCTTCCAGTTTGATGAAATGCAAGACTATCCTCTTTCTCAATAACTACAATTTTAAAAATAGGAAAACAAAGTTGTAATTTATATGCAGTAGCTAGGCCAACAATCCCTCCGCCAACTATTGCAACATCATACATATTAATATTCATAAAATAATATACTAATCTTTTAATGTAAAGACTCTAGAAATATTAAATCCAAAGTAAATACTCCCCTCACTCCATAAGTCATATGTTTCATGAATAAACGCCCGATCTATCATAAAAGCAGAATTACTAAGGTGGAACTGAAAAACATGCCCCCCTGTTTGAATGTCAACACCAAAAGAAAGGGGATTAATATTATTTCCAGAATTAAACTGACTAAAGGTCTCGATATTTAAAGATATCCTATTGGAAATTTTATATCTAGCTCCATATCCTAATGAATAAAGGTCATGAACTAATTGATCTATTGGCAATAAATTGTAATGAATTAATGTAGGACTTAATTGGAAAGAAATTTGTCTATTAACTTTACGAGCTAATAATATTTGATGACTATATGAGAACTGGTTTGAAAATAGAAAATTATTATTTTCTGAATTTGATGTTAAATACTGTTTAAATACAATACTTGAACTAACACAAATAGTTAAAGGAAATGTTTGCGCTCCTTTACTTTGTCTAATTAATCTATATTTTATATTAGAATCAATTGCCTTCAAAGATGAACTCCGACCAATCCCAACAGAAAGCCTGTCATTTAATCCATAATCAAAACTCATCCTAACTTGCGAATTATCTAAACCATAGAAATTATAAAACCCAGAGTTTAAAGTTCCAAATCTATGTTGAATCATAAATTGCAATACTCCAGCATCAGGCATTTCTACTGATGCAGAATTAACAACTTTAGTTCCTTTAAAGATATATTTAGAATATTCAGATGATTTATCATCTAACAACGATAATAATTCGTCTTGTGAAAATCCAATATTACTATATAGCATACAGATTATAAAAAATACATTAAATTTCATTGGCTATAATTTAATTCTATTTCTATATTAATCAAAATCTCTTCAGCGATCTTATACATAACAATAGTAGGAATAGAAATATTATAATCCACTAGATTAACCTTAAACTCAGATAAAATCTCTACCGATTCATTGTTTTTAAGAAGCGTCCCATCTGCTTCAATTTCTTTGGTAACTCCATGAATAGTTAACATTCCTTTGACTTTAGCCTTATTTCCTTCTAAGGCTATCACCTTACCAATAAAAGTTGATTGAGGATAAAGATCAGATTCTAAATAGTTCTCGTTAAAATGAGTTTGCATTAATTTCTTTCTAAAATTAAAATCATTAATATTTAATTGAAAAACAATATTATCATCTGCACTATTATAAACAGCACTAACTTTTTTATTTACAGCTTTTATATCTTCAATAGGAGCATATGAGAAAAAAGTAATCTCACCATCATTAGAAATATATTTCTGAGAAAAGCAATTAATACTACATAAGAGTAATAGTGGTAATAAATTTTTAATCATTTAAAGCTCCATTTGATACCCATTGTTGTATAAGGTATATTTGTAAATCAGACAATTTATTTCCTTGAGGCATTAATAATGGATTATTATCATCTAAAACTATACGATTTAATACATCATTATTGATAACTGCCTCTCTAATCTGATCATAAGTTGATAGCTGTAAGCCTCCATTAGCATTACCATATTGATGACAACCAACACATGATTCGCTAAAAATTTGTTGAATACATAACTCATATCTAGGAAACTCATCTAAAGTTGTACACTCAATAGTTTCATAAATACAAGAACCATCATCCACAGTAGCAGATGAATTAAAATTAATCGCTGAACTATCAATACATCCAACAGTATATTCATTATAAGTACACGAGAGAAAAAATAAGATAAAAGTTAAATAAAATAATTTCATAATATAAAATATAGAAACATTTTCAATACTAGACAAATTTAATGTTTTTTTGTATCTTTTTTTATTTGTTACTTCTAATTAATTAAAATGCAAAATATGTTGAGATTTTTTGTGTTATTTAACAAACAGTTAATCTATTAAAACAATTACATCAACAATAATAAAAGTTAGAAAAGCAATACAAGATTAATAACTAAATTTAATGAAATTTGCCTGAGACTCTTTTTTATAAGACTCTTTTTAGAATTTAAATTACTTCTGTTTCCATAGCTCCTATTTCTTGTTTTCTGTTGAAGATGATCAAACCGATTATAAAAAATACAATTACGCTAAGTAATGCATATTGTTGACTATGAAATTTAGTAATTAAACCAAATAATAAAGGACCTAAAAAAGATTTAACAGGCCTCTTGAGTAAAGCGATAAAGAAGCAG
>JABGXK010000062.1 GCA_018675825.1 Flavobacteriales bacterium
AAATCACCCACAACCTCCTCTATCTTAACAGTTTCAAATATTTCGTCTATAGTGTTTTTCGGAATCATTTATTTCTTTTTATAACATACTCTAGTAAATGGCTAAGTGATTTTTTAGCCTCATTTTCTGGAAAACCTTCAAGTATACATAATGCTTCATGATAATAAATATTCATCTTATTTTCAGCATACTTTAATCCATTATTATCTTTAACAAGCTTAATTATTTTTTCTATTCTCCCAGAGTTTTTACTATCATTCTTTATTGTATTAATAATATAGTTTTTATTTTTTTTATCTACTTTATTAATTGTATATATTAAAGGTAGGGTCATTTTTTTTTCTCTTATATCTATGCCAGTTGGTTTTCCAATTATTGGATTTTGTGTATAATCAAAAAGGTCATCTTTGATCTGAAAAGCGATTCCAGCTTTCTCTCCGAATAAACGCATTTTTTCAACATCTTCCTTACTAGCTTTAGATGATTCGGCTCCAGATTCACAACAAGCTGAAATAAGAGTTGCAGTTTTTTTCTTAATTATTTCATAGTAGATATCTTCAGTAATATTAAGTTTTCTTGTCTTTTCGATTTGAAGTAATTCTCCTTCGCTCATCTCTTTTACCGCCCTACTAACAATTTTTAGTAGTCTAAATTCTTCTTTCTCAACAGCCAGTAACAAACCTCTTGATAATAAAAAATCACCCACTAGTACCGAAATCTTGTTCTTCCATAGGGCATTAATAGAAAACACACCTCTTCTAAAGTTTGCTTCATCTATAATATCATCATGTACTAATGTAGCAGTATGAAGTAGTTCTATTAAAGATGCTGCAGTATATGTGCTTTCATTAACGTTATTAAATAATTTACTACTTAAAAAAACAAACATTGGCCTCATTTGCTTGCCTTTTCTTTTAATGATATAATGCATAATTCTATCAAGTAGAGGCACCTTAGTTTTAAGAGAATTCTTGAATTTTTTTTCAAACAAATTCATTTCCTCTTTTATAGGTTGTGTGATATTCTTAATTTTTAACAAAATAGGCTGAATTATTTAGGCTAATATACAAAGTTTTATATCTAGAAAATCAATTTTTTATCTAACTTATTTTAATTTATTGACTAACTGTCCACATGCAGCATTTATATCCTTTCCTTTACTTTTTCTCAGGTTAACAATTATTTTTTTCTCAGCGAGAAAATTAATAAATTCTTCTGTTCTTCGGTTTGTAGATTTTTCAAATGGAAGATTTTCCACTGTATTGTATTCAATTAGATTTATCTTACATGGTGTTATTTTACAAAACTTCATCAACTCTCTTGCATCTTCTAAGCTATCATTAATATTTTTAAATAAAATATATTCGTAAGTTACTCTTACTTCTGTTTTATCATAGAAGTATTTTATAGCATCTTTTAGATCTAATAATGGTATAGATTCATTAATTGACATTAGTTCAGTTCTCTTGTAATCATTAGCTGTATGTAGACTAATAGCTAAATTGAATTTAATATTATCATCTGCTAATTTTCTAATCATTTTAGCGATACCTACAGTCGATACTGTAATTCTTTTAGGAGACATGGATAATCCTTTAGTATTAGTGATTAAATGTATGCTTTTTAATAAATTATCATAATTAAGTAAAGGTTCCCCCATTCCCATAAAAACAATATTACTTAATGGCCTTCCAAAGTTGAGGGTTGCTTCTTCGTTTAGGATAAAAACTTGGTCATATATTTCACTAAAATTAAGGTTTCTCTCAAGCTTTAATGTTCCTGTTGCACAAAATGTACATGCCAAACTACACCCAACTTGGGAAGATACACATGCGGTAATTCTTTTTTTTGAAGGTATTAAAACTCCTTCTACAAGTTTATTATCATACAGCGCAAGACTGTATTTTATTGTTCCGTCATTACTTCTTTCAGCCTTATGTATTTTAACTGCATTAATTAAAAAATGAAATTTAAGAAGTTCCCTAATTTCTATTGATAATGATGTCATTTCATCAAAACTGACAGCTCTTTTTTTCCAGAGCCATTCTGATATTTGTTGTGCTCTAAATTTGGGTAAACTATTGTTAGAGCAGAATAGTAACAACTCTTCTTGACTTAGAAGCCTTATGTCTTTTTCTTTATTCATTTACATTGCAAAGATATACTTACTTTTGACCCATGAGATTTTTATCTGCCGATTATTTATTTACACTTACTTCTGAGCCTTTAAAAAATGGTGTACTTCAAGTTAATAATACGGGTGAAATAATTAATATTTTCAACACTAGATCGGGTTCTTTTGCAGATAAAATCGAAATCTATAGTGGTATTCTTTGTCCTGGATTTATAAACTCACACTGTCATTTAGAGTTAAGTCATCTTAAGGGTATATCAAATAATGTAAAAGGTTTTTCAGAATTTCTATCTATCGTTAATCAAAGAGATGATTTTAGTAAAAGCAAAATATTAGATGCTATCAAAAATGCGGAAGAAGAAATGTTACAAAATGGAATTGTAGCTGTTGGAGATGTATGTAACACAACAGATACGTTAATTCAGAAGAAGGCTCGAAATTTATTGTATTATAATTTTATTGAAACTTTTGAGGTTAGTGATGTTGAGGCTGATAATGTGATTGAGAAATCATTAAATATAAGAGATATGTTTAGGTCTAATGACATGAAAGCTACAATTACTCCTCATGCACTCTATAGTGTTCTTCCATACTTGATGAGTAGGATATTGAAAATATCAGATGATAAAGACATTTTATTTAGTATTCATAATCAAGAAACTAATAATGAAAATAAACTTTTTCTTAATAAAGAAGGTGACTTATGTGATTGGCTTAAAAGTATTAAAGCATCACCTGAAATATGGCATAAAAGAGATGCTAGTAATAGTTTTTTTAAGGAATTTAAAACAAAAAAAGATATACTTCTAGTTCACAACACATACACTTCTAAGCAAGAAATCACAGATAATTATTATTGTACTTGCCCAAAAGCAAATTTATTTATAGAACAAAAAATACCAGATTATTCTATTTTTAATATTGATCGACTTTGTGTTGGAACAGATAGTCTAGCCTCAAATGATTCTCTATCTATTATTAGTGAACTTTCAATAATTCAAAAAAATTCTGATTTTACTCTTCAGGAACTTTTAAAAATAGCATGTAAAAATGGAGCGAAAGCCCTTGGCTTTAAAGATTTTGGAACATTTGAAATAGGCAAAAAGCCTGGCGTTAATTTAATCTCAAATTTTGAATTAGGATTGGAAAAATCTGACTTAAAAAAAATTATTTAGATTTTTTTAAGTCCTTTATAAACAAGTCAACAATTTTTAAATCTTCAGGTTTAGTGATTTTTATGTTTTTTTCTTCACCCTCTATTGTAATTATTTTTCCTCCATTTGCTTCAAAAACAGAAGCATCGTCTGTAAATAAATCAGAATATGACTGCTTGTAGGCATTCTTTATTTCTTCGTATTTAAAACATTGAGGGGTCTGTACACTAAAGAGATTTTTTCGTTCCAAATTCTGAGATACATTGTCGTCAATTTTTCTTATAGTATTTACTACGGGTACAATAGGAATGACTCCAGTATTTACATTAATTAATTTTATTGCATCATTTATAAGCTGCCTTGAAACTATAGGTCTTACTCCATCATGAATAGCTACAATATCACAATTATTGATATTTTTTAAGCCATTTTTCACAGACAAGAATCTAGTCTCTCCCCCTTCAACTAATTTATGATAAGTAGTGAAGTTATATTTTTTACAAAGAATATTCCAGTTTTTAAAATGATTTTTCGGTATAACTAAGATAATTTCGTTTAAGTGGGAAAATCTATCAAGGGTATGCATTAAAACTGGAAGGTTATTTATAGGTGTAAATTGTTTTGGGAGTTTTGTTTTAAACCTTTTACCTATTCCCCCTGCTAATATTAAAGCAGCTTTTCTCATATTATTAACATAGCATCTCCAAATGTATGAAACTTATATTTCTTTTTAATTCCCTCTTTATATGCCTTCATAAGTAAATCATATCCTGAAAATGCTGAAACTTGCATCATAAGAGACGATTTAGGTAAATGAAAATTTGTTATCATAGATGTAGCAATCTTAAAATCATGAGGAGGAAAAATAAAGATATTAGTCCATCCATCATATGGAATTATCATATTTTTAGTTGAAACACTTGTTTCAAGAGATCTCATGACGGTTGTACCAACTGCACAAATTTTTCTTTGTGTATTTAGACCATTATTAATTTTATCAGCTGCTTCCAGCTTTATCTCCATTTGTTCAGATTCCATTTTATGTTTAGATAAATCTTCAACCATAATTTGACTAAAAGTTCCCAAACCTACATGTAAAGTTGTTTCAGCAAATTCTATTCCTTTGATCTGCATTTTTAGCATTTGTGTTTTGCTAAAATGTAATCCAGCTGTTGGAGCTGCAACAGCCCCTTCGTTTTTCGCAAAAACTGTTTGATATCTTTCATTGTCTTGAGAGGTAGGTTCTCTTTTAATATATCTAGGTAGAGGTGTTTGTCCTAAAGTATTTAAGGTTTCTTTAAATTCCTCATGTGTTCCATCATATAGAAATCTTAGTGTTCTTCCTCTTGATGTTGTGTTGTCTATTACTTCTGCAATTAATTCATCATTATCTCCAAAGAACAACTTATTACCTATTCGTATTTTCCTTGCTGGGTCGACTAAAACATCCCAAATTCTATTTTTTTTATTAAGCTCTCTAAGTAAGAAAACTTCAATTCTTGCGCCAGTTTTTTCTTTATTTGCATAGAGTCTTGCTGGAAAAACTTTTGTATTATTTAGGCAAATTACATCTCCATCATCAAAGTAGTCAATTAGATCAGAAACTTTTTTATGTTCTATTTCTCCTGTTTCTTTGTGTAATACCATAAGTTTGGCATCATCTCTTGTTTTTGCTGGTGTATCTGCGATCAGTTTTTCAGGAAGATCGAAGTTATACATTGATAATTTATATTTCATGGGGTAGTAATTTTAGGTTTGCAAATATAATGTATTGAGCTGCCGATGTCAATAGAAACTACATATTTAGTTTTTTGTCAAATTCAGCTATAGTAATTGCATCTTTTAGGTTATATTCTCCAATTCCCATTCTACTTAAGCAAGATAGATGCCCAGCATTTCCTAATTTTATCCCAAAATCATTTGCAATTGAACGTATATATGTACCCTTACTACATGATATTTGAAAAGTAAATTTTGGTATATCAATTGTATTTATTTCAAATGAGAATACCGTTACTTTACGTGATTTAATTTCTACAATCTCTCCGCGCCTGGCTTTTTTATATAAACGCTCTCCTTTAATTTTTATGGCTGAGAAAAGAGGAGGCTTTTGATTTATTTCTCCTAAAAAAGTTTTTGATACTTCTTTTATATTTTTATTAGTGATATTTGAAACATTATATGTTTTATTAATTTCTGTTTCTAGATCAAATGATGGTGTAGATGCTCCTAAAGTGATCTCTCCAGTATAGGTTTTTTTCTGATCTTGAATTGAAGTGATTATCTTTGTAGATTTCCCTGTACATATAATAAGAAGTCCACTAGCAAGAGGATCAAGAGTGCCTGCGTGTCCTACTTTTATTTTTTTTATTTTGAATTTCTCTTTTAATAAGTTTTTGATTTTTTTTACAATATCAAAGGAGGTCCATCCTATTTCTTTATTTAACAAAAGGATTTGTCCTTCTTGAAATTCTTCTTTAGTTAGTAATGCTAATTTTTGTAGCATTTTATAAGCTGAAAATAATTACCGTTAAACCAATACAAAAGCAGTAATATGAAAAATATTTTAGCTGACTATTTTTAACTAATTTAATCATCCATTTACATGCAATTATACCTGTTATAAATGCAAAGAAAAAACCTATAATTAAAGGGTATATTGATGAGTCTTGTATTACCTCTTCAGATATAAGTGATTTTGCTTGTGCTCCAAGAATTAAAGGAACAACCATTAAGAAGGAAAATTTTGCTGCATTCTCTTTGTCAATTCCTAGAAGAACCGCAATAGATATAGTAGCACCAGATCTAGAGATTCCTGGAATTATAGCTATTGCTTGTGAAATTCCTATTAGGAATGCTGAGGTTACATTAATTTTTTTCTCTGAAATCTTAGCTTTATCTGCTAATAAGAGTAGTACTCCTGTCACGATAAGCATTGAGCCAACAATTATTAAATTACCATTAAATAAACCATCTATTTCTGATTTAAAGAAAAACCCAATAATAGCAGCAGGGATCATAGAAATAATAATTTTAATTGAAAACCAAAAGCTTTCATTCTTTTTAAAACCCAATAAATCGTAAAAAATCTTTAAAATATCTTTTCTGAAAACAATAATTGTGCTAAATGCAGTTCCACAGTGCAAGACAACAGTCAAAAGGATATTGTCTTTAGGATTTTTTACTTCACCTAGCAATGCTTTAAATATTTCTAAATGACCACTACTACTCACAGGAAGAAACTCTGTTAATCCTTGTATTATACCAAGGATTATAGCATTAATTATATCCACCTATTTTTTAGTTTCTGATCGACTCATAATAGCAAAAACCTCTAATATAAAACCACTAATTATAAGTATTGGTGCATAAGTTAGTCTTTGAGAACTGAATAGTTCCGATTCTAGGAAAACATTTGGGTCTTCTGAACCCCCCCCTACCATAAGAGCTAATCCAGCCAATATTAGAATTAAGCCGCTTATAAGTAGTAAATAATTTTTTCTTTTAAAAATAAAGTCCATTTTTTTTTTAGTTTTAGTTATATAACTCGCTTTCTTTAAGTTTTATGAATTTTCGTACAGCAAAAAATGTTGAAGCTCCGCTTAAGATTATTCCAAATAAGAATAAAACAATAAACACTAGACCAATAATTTGTAAATCGTTAATTTTTAAAATACTAGCTGTCTCTGTTTGTATTAGCTGTATAGATCCAATAAGCATGAATATTGCAAATAGAGCACTGCACATTCCTTGATATACGCCTGTTATTAAAAAAGGTTTTTGAATAAAGCTATTTGTTGCACCTACTAATCTCATTGTTCTTATTATAAATCTTTTAGAATAAACAGAAAGTCTAATTGTATTGTTAATTAACGCAAATGCAATAAAAAAAAGGATAAAGCTAAATGAGAGTAGAAATGCAGACAATTTTTTTACATTCTTATTGAGTTTTTTTATTAGATCTTTTTGATAATAAATTTCATGCACAATATCATTCTTAGCTATTTTTTCACTTATAGCCTGAAGGCTATCATTATTTGCATATTGAGAATTTAATTTAACATCAATTGAAGCCATTATTGGATTAAACCCCAGAAAACTTACAAAATCTTCACCTAATTCTAGCTCTAATTCATTTGTAGCCTCTTCTTTGGAGATAAATCGTGTTTGTTTTGTAAACTCTTCAGCATCTAATATTTTATTAAACTCAAGCAGTTCTATTTCTTTTATTTTCTCTTTAATCATTATTGAAAAACCGACATTTTCTTTAACATAATTGGAAATTTTCTGTGCATTTATTAGCACTAAAGATAGTAGTCCTATAACAAATAAGACTAGTGATAAGCTTATAATCACCGATACTGATGAAGAAATAATTCTTCTGTTGAGTGATTTATTTTTTCTCTTATTCATTATAAATGCTAAAATATAAAAATACTGCAAAGATTTGTTTAGATTAGTTAAATTTGTAGGTGATAATTTAACAATTCAATGAAGTACAATTTTAAAAATATTGAAGAGAAATGGCAAAAATACTGGTCTGATAATTTAACGAATCAGGTTAATGAAGATCGAGAGAAAGAGAAGTTCTACGTTTTAGATATGTTCCCATATCCTTCTGGATCCGGCCTACATGTTGGCCATCCTTTGGGTTATATTGCATCAGATATCTATGCTCGATATAAAAAGACAAAAGGCTATAATGTGCTGCACCCTATGGGTTATGATTCTTTCGGTTTGCCAACTGAACAGTATGCTATTCAAACAGGAATACATCCAGAATTAGCTACAAAAAAGAATACAGAGAGGTATAGATCTCAGTTAGATAAACTTGGTTTTGCCTATGACTGGAGTAGAGAGATTCAGACTTCAGATCCTAAGTATTATAAATGGACACAATGGATTTTTAAGCAGTTATTTAATTCTTCATATTGTAAAATAAAAAATAAAGCAATTGATATTTCTGAAGTTATCAGTTTTTTTGTTTTAAATGGCAATATTGGCTCATCTTATTGTTGCGACGATAAGATAAGAGATTTCACAAAAGAGGACTGGAAATCATTCACAAAAGATGAGCAAGAAGATGTTTTACTTTCATATAGGCTAGCTTTTCTATCTTTTAATATAGTAAATTGGTGTCCAGATCTAGGAACTGTTCTTGCAAATGACGAAGTCAAAAATGGTTTTTCAGAGCGAGGAGGTTTTCCTGTTGAACAAAAAATGATGCAACAATGGTCACTTAGGATTACTGCTTATGCAGATAGGCTTAACGAAAGCTTAGATAACTTAGACTGGTCAGATTCACTAAAGGAAATACAAAGAAATTGGATTGGAAAATCCAAAGGAGTAACAATGTCTTTTGAAGTTGAACTTAGTAGTGATATTGGTTGTAAAGATAAAATAGAAGTTTTTACAACAAGACCAGATACATTATTTGGTGTTAACTTTCTTGTATTAGCACCTGAACATCATTTAGTTAGCAAATTACAAACACCTACTCATTTAAAGACTGTACAGGAATATATAAAATCTACTAGATTAAAATCTGAGAGAGATCGTCAATCTGAAAAAAAAGTAAGTGGAGTGTTTACAGGAAGCTATGCTATACATCCTTTTACTGGAAAAAAAGTTGCAATATGGATTGCAGATTATGTTATAGTATCATATGGAACTGGTGCAGTTATGGCAGTACCTTGTGGAGACCAAAGAGATTGGTTGTTTGCAAAACATTATAATATTGAGATAATAAATATATTTAAGGATATTGATATTTCTGAAAGTTCATTTGAGGGAAAAGATGCTCTTATAAAAGATTCTAAATTCTTAAACAATCTTAACTGTTCTGACGCAATTAATTTATCTATTGAGCACATAGTTAAGAAAGGTATTGGTAAAGAAAGAATAAATTATAGATTAAGAGATGCTGTTTTTTCTAGACAGAGGTATTGGGGAGAACCGTTTCCTGTTTATTATTTAGGCAGTACACCACACTTGTTAGATGATAATGAATTTGTGACATTACCTAAGATTGATAAATATTTACCAACTAAAGATGGAGAGCCTCCCCTTGCTCGGGCATCAAAATCAGATTGGAATATTTTTAAGGGAGATAGGATGGATACAAATATTATGCCTGGTTGGGCCGGTTCTTCATGGTATTTTTTACGATTCATGGACCCCTTAAATGACGAAGAGTTTGTGTCGAAAGAAAAATCAGAATATTGGAGCTCTGTTGACTTATATATAGGTGGAGCTGAACATGCAGTTGGACATCTTCTGTACTCTCGTTTTTGGACTAAATTTTTATATGATAAAGGACACATAAACTTTGAGGAACCATTTAAAAAACTCATAAATCAAGGTATGATTTTGGGTCGATCTAATTTTGTTTATCGAATCAAGGATTCAAATACTTTTGTCACTGAGGATAGAAAAGACGCATATGAAACTACAAAGTTACATGTTGATATTAATTTTGTTGATAATGATTTTTTAGATATTAATCAGTTTAAAAACTGGAGGAAAGAATACTATAATGCGAAATTTATCTTAGATAAAAAGGGAAAATATAAGTGCGGATTTGAAATAGAGAAGATGTCAAAATCAAAATATAATACTCAAACACCTGACGATCTAGTAGATAAATATGGCGCTGACACATTAAGATTGTATGAGATGTTCTTAGGTCCATTAGAACAGTTTAAGCCTTGGGATACAAAAGGAATTAGTGGGGTTCATAATTTTTTAAGAAAATTATGGAGACATACTCATGATAATGCTAATAATTTATCAGTTAGTATTTCGGAAAGGGTAAGTAATCTTTCATATAAGTCGCTTCACAAGACTATTAAAAAAGTAGAAGAAGATATTGAACGATATTCATTTAACACAGTAGTTAGTAGTTTAATGATTTGTTTGAATGAATTAATTGATCAAAAATGTAATGATAAAAATGTAATTTCAGATTTCCTTATTCTTCTTTCTCCGTATGCACCACATATATGTGAAGAGATATGGTCTGAGCTAGCTAATCCAGAATCTATAACTTTATCTTCTTTTCCTAAATTTGATTCTAAATATTTAGTTGAGAAAGAAATAAGTTATCCTGTTTCTTTTAATGGAAAGATGCGGTTCAAGATTGATTTACCAACTGATATGCAAAAGAATGATATTGAGAAGCTAGTTATGAATCATGAAAAAACAAGAACCTATCTTAAAGAAGCAGAACCTAAACGAATTATTATTGTTCTAAATAAAATTATAAATATTGTTTTTTAAAAAATAATTTGACTTCTGTTATTAGATTTTTTGTTTTAAGTAATATATATGTTTCACTTTGTGTAGTGGCATTGGTTTTATCAACTCAGTTTATTTTTTTTACTTCTTTTAATTTTGATGTTACTAGTTTTTTATTTGTTGCAACATTTATCTCATATAATTTTCAGAGGATTATATCTATATATAAGATTCCTAATAAAAAAAGAAAGCAATGGTTTATCAGTAATTATAAATTAATATACTTCCTGCTTTTTATTGCGTTAATTGTATTTACATATATTTTTATAGGTTTTAATAACA
>JABGXK010000063.1 GCA_018675825.1 Flavobacteriales bacterium
CCTACTGTTTCATTTGTAGCTTCATCGATTATAATGATACTTCCAGTATTTCTATTTCGGTTATATTTATCAAAAAACAATGGTTTTGTTGTTTTTAATGCTATCCTTCCTATATCATTTAAACCGATATTTTTTGCTTCTTCAATTCTGTGAAGTGTATTAATATCTATTTTGTATTTTATATCTTTTATTATGCATCTTGCTGTTTGACTAGTGTGACGAATTGTATATTTTCCTTTTAATAAAAGAGGTTTTGCATGCATCCAACATATCATTACATCTATTTCTTGTGAAAAATTAGGTTGATTATTCTCTCTAACTAGCATGTCCCCTCTGCTAATATCAATATTGTCTTCTAAAGTAATGCAAACTGACATAGGAGCAAATGCTTCATTAATCTCTTCTTTATAAGTATCAATAGATTTGATTTTAGTATTTAAACCAGATGGCAGTACTTTTATACTATCTCCAGCTTTAAAAACTCCCCCCTCAACTCTTCCGGCATATCCTCTGTAATCCGGGAATTCTTTTGATTGTGGTCTAATCACATATTGCACCGGGAATCTACAATCTATATGGTTTTGATCACTCCCAATATGGACATTCTCAAGAAGATGCATCAGGGTTGACCCTTCATACCATGACATGCTATTTGATCTATCAACAACATTATCTCCATTTAATGCGCTTATTGGAATAAAGTGAACATCTTTTATTTCAAGTTTTGAAGCAAATACCTCAAATTCAGATTTAATGTTATTAAATTTTTCTTTGCTATAATCAACAAGATCCATTTTATTAATACATACAGCAACATGTGGAATTTGTAATAATGAGGCGATAAAAGCATGGCGTTTTGTTTGCTCAATTACCCCATGTCTTACATCAATTAATAATATAGCAAGATTTGCAGTAGATGCTCCTGTAACCATATTTCTTGTGTATTGGATATGTCCAGGAGTATCAGCAATTATAAATTTTCTTTTGGGTGTTGCGAAATATCTATATGCTACATCAATTGTGATGCCCTGCTCTCTTTCTGATCTTAATCCATCCGTTAGAAGTGCAAGATTAATTTCTGTTTCTCCTCTTTGTTTACTTGTTTCTTTTAGTAATTCTAATTGATCCTCAAATATAGCTTTGCTATCATATAATAATCTTCCAATTAGCGTGCTTTTCCCATCATCAACACTTCCAGCTGTTGTGAAGCGAAGCAGTTCCATATCTAAATAACCTTTTTCTTTACTCATTTGTTTTTTTTAAAAATAACCTTCTTTTTTTCTATCTTCCATTGCAGCTTCTGATCTTTTATCATCTGCTCTTCCACCTCTTTCTGTTATCCTTGTTGCGGCAACTTCAGCAATAATTTCTTCTAATGATGAAGATTTAGATTCAGATACTCCTGTGCATGTCATATCTCCAATTGTTCTACATCTTACAGTTTTTTCCTCCCATCTTTCATTCTCTTTTAATTTAATGTAATCACACTTAGCAAGAAGGACTCCATTTCTTTTAACAACCTCTCTATTATGTGAGAAATATAATGAAGGCAATTCAATTCTTTCATGAAGTATATATTGCCACACATCCATTTCTGTCCAGTTAGATATTGGGAAAACTCTAAAGTGCTCTCCATTATTTTTCTTTCCATTAAATAAATTCCAAAGTTCTGGTCTTTGATTTTTTGGATCCCATTGGCCAAATTCATCTCTATGTGAAAAAAATCTTTCTTTAGCTCTTGCTTTTTCTTCATCTCTTCTAGCTCCCCCTAGAGCACAATCATATTTTCCTTCTTCTAGACTTTCAAGAAGTGTTATAGTTTGAAGGCCATTTCTAGAAGCATTAATTCCTTTTTCTTCGATTGCTATTCCACTATCTATAGAGTCTTGAACGTATTTGACAATTAAAGTCTCTCCAGTTTTTTTCATTAGACTATCTCTATATAAAATTGTTTCAGGAAAATTATGTCCAGTATCTATATGCATTAAAGGGAATGGTATTTTTGCAGGGTAAAATGCTTTTCTTGCCAGATAGAACATAATAATTGAATCTTTACCACCAGAAAAAAGCATGACAGGTTTTTCAAATTGAGAGGCAACTTCTCTTAAAATAAAGATTGCTTCAGATTCTAATTCTTCAAGATGTGTTAGATTGTAAGATTGCATTTTATTTATATTGTATTTTTGGAAGGATAGCTTTGATTAATTGAGTAGCTGATTCATCAATAGATCTGTTACTAGTATTAATGTTTATATATGTATCATCTGGAATTTCAAATTTTGATGATATCCCAGTAAAGTTTTCTATTATTCCTTGTCGAGCTTTTTTGTATAATCCCTTTGTATCTCTTTTTTCACATGTATCTAGATCTGTATTTATAAATACCCCTATAAAATTTTCTTTACCTATAATTTCTTTAGCTTTTTGGCGGATTTTATTTGAAGGGCTTATAAAACAATTAATAGTTATCACACCACAATTAACAAATAACTTTGAAACTTCAGAAATCCTTCTAATATTTTCTAATCTATCTGTAGCTGAAAATGACAGGTTATTACTTATTCCAATTCGTATATTGTCTCCGTCTAAGATTTGAACAAGATACCCCTTATTAAATAGGATCTTTTCAATTTCAATAGCTATAGTTGTCTTTCCAGAACCAGATAAGCCAGTCAACCAAATAGCCTTAGCTTTTTGATTTAGTTGTTTTTCCTTATATTCTTTAGAGATGATACTATTGAAAACTGGAAATATATTATTATTGCTATTATTCATATTATGCAAATAACGGAAAATTTGTTAAATTTAAAAGATTGTTAAACTGAATATTTAACTAGATTTGTATACTTTGAAAATAATGTCTGATAAACAAGTAAATATATCTAAGTATCTTGACTCCACTTTTTTAAAGACTTCAGGTGAGTTAGGAGTATCAAATTCAGAACTTGAAATACTAGTTACTAATTTTATTAATGAAGCTATTGATTATGATTTTAAATGCATAATGATTAGACCAATATTTGTTTCTTTAGCTAAAAAAATAAAAGATGAAAGAAAATCTAAGATTAATGTAGGTACTGTAGTTGATTTCCCTCTAGGAAGTAACTCTCTACAGAGTAAGATTAAAGAAGCAGAAATTGCTATTAATGATGGGGTTAAAGAATTAGATTTTGTCTGTGATTATAATACTTTCAAAATGGGTAACTATACAATTTTTGATGAATCTATCTTTGAATGTACAAAATTTGCTTTAAGTCATAAAGTTATTGTTAAGTGGATTATTGAAACCGGTGCGCTTTCTAAAGTGGAGATTAAGCTAATCTCAGAACGGATCTATAATATTGTATTAGAAAATTTTCCAGAAAAAATCTTAAAAGTATTTATTAAAACATCAACTGGTTATTATGGAGGTTATGGCGCTACTATAATTGATGTTAAGGTCATAAAATCTGTTATTGGTAATATGCCTATTAAAGCTTCTGGGGGAGTATCAGATTTTGCTACTTGCCAAGAAATGATTAACCTTGGTGTATCTCGTATTGGCACATCTAAGGCCTTGAATATTTATCAAGAATATCATTCATGAATTTTACTAATCTACTTTTATTATCCATTAACGCATCTATAAGTGCTGGAAATGAAATCATGGATATTTACTCATCAGCTTTTATTGTTGAGAATAAAAAAGACAATTCTCCTTTAACTTTAGCTGACAGAAGATCAAATTCTTTTATAGAACAGGCTCTTCAAAATACAGGTATTCCATATCTAAGTGAGGAGGGAAAAGAAATTCCTTTTGAAAAACGAAAAAAATGGGAATATTTCTGGATGGTTGATCCATTAGATGGTACTAAAGAATTTGTTAAAAGAAATGGTGAGTTTACTGTTAATATTGCTTTGATAAGAAAAAACCAGCCAATTATGGGTGTTATATATGTTCCTTGTTCTAAAGAATTGTATTATGCCTTAGAGGGTTTAGGATCTTTTAAAGTTAAGGTTAAAACAGGAAATAATATTAGTGATATTAATAGATTAATTAAGATATCACAGAAGCTACCTATTAATACTACTAAATCTAAATATATAATTGTTGGTTCAAGATCTCATATGACAAAAGAAACTGAAGATTATTTTAAGTTAAAACAAGAACAAAATAATATTGTTGAGATTTTAGCTATAGGTTCTTCACTAAAAATTTGTATGGTTGCTGAAGGTAAAGCTGATTCATATCCTAGATATGCCCCTACAATGGAATGGGATACCGCTGCAGGGCATGCTATTGCAAATATGTCAGGTTATAAAATTTTACAATATAACTCTACACAAGAGATAGAGTACAACAAAGAAAATTTATTAAATCCCTGGTTTTTAGTTGAGAAAAAATCTAATAATGATCAATAGAAGTTTTAAATATATATATAATAGAATTATAAGAAACTTTGATGATAAAGATTTTTTAGAGCTTTTTAGTAAAGGTGGATTAGCACTTCTCTTTAGAGTTGGAGGACAATTATTAGGATTTGTATTAACCTATGTTATTGCAACAATTTGTGGAGCTGATACTTTGGGGGATTATGTGATAGCTATAGTTATTCTTAAGATTTTCACATTAATATCTAAGTTAGGGCTTGACACTGGATCTATTAAATATATAGCTGCTTATGCAGCTGAGAAAAGATATAGGAGTATTACATTATTTAGAAAAAAAGCAGTTGCTTTAATAGCCGTGATGTCTGTATTGTGTTCTTTTATAATGTATTTTGGATCAGATTATATTGCGCAGTTTATTACTGTAGAATCAGATCATATTAAAATTACATCTTTCTTTGTTTTACCAATGTCAATTTTTATTTTTCATTATCAAAACATGAGAGGACTCAAACTCATTGGTGGATACTCTTTTTTCTTTTGGATGTCACAATCATTATTTTCTTTAATTGCGATTTTAATTTTAACGAAATATATAAATTGTGTAGATGCACCATTATATGCTTATCTCATTAGTCTTATCATTGTTTCAATATTATCTGTTTTAGTATTTACATATTTTTTCAGAGAGAGATTTAAAGTTTCAGAGGATACACAAATTAATAGTGATAATGATAGTATTAAAGACATATTAAGAGTTTCATTACCACTAATGTTAGCTCAAGCAGTTCATTTTATAATGTCTTGGACAGATAAAATAATGCTTAGTATGCTTAATAGTCCAGATGTTACGACTGAATTTACTAATTCTTCTCAAGTTGGTGTATACCATACTGCATTTAGACTTTCAATGTTCGCTACAATTGGTCTTATGGCTGTTAAAAGTATAGCTTCACCAAAATTCGCAGAACTATATAAAAAAAATGATATTAAATCATTAAAGAAAGTCACACAACAATCAACTAAATTAATTTTTTGGACAACACTTCCTCTAGTAATTATTTTTGTCTTTTTTTCAGATTTTTTGATGGGGTTATTTGGAGAAGAATTTGAAAAAGGTGTTTTTGCATTTATAGTTCTTTCATTAGGAAGGGTGGTAGTTTCATTTTCTGGAGCAGCAGGAAATTTATTGCAAATGTGCGGTAGACAAGTTGTTTTTATGAATGTTGCAATTATAGGATCAATAATTAATATTATTTTAAATTTTACCTTAATACCTATTTATGGTATTAATGGATCCGCGATTGCTACTATGGTTAGTCTTATAGTTTTTAATTTTTTATTAGTTTACTTTGTGAAAAGAGAGTTTGGTTTCTATACGTTTTATATACCCTTTCTGAAATCTAATAAATTATGATTCTTCCAAATCTTTTAATTGTAGGAGCTGCAAAAAGCGGGACAACTTCTTTACATAATTATTTGAAGCAACATCCTGATATTTTTATGACAGATCATAAAGAACCTCATTTTTTAATTAATAACGAAATAGGCGTAAATAGAATTCCAAATGGAATCTCTAAGTATAAAGATTATTTAGCTCTTTTTAAGGATGCTAAAAACTATAAATATAGAGGTGAATCGAGTGCAATGTATTTACAATTTCCAGAGATATCTATAAAAAATATTAAAAAACACCTTGATGACAATGTTAGGATTATTATAATGTTAAGAAACCCTATTGAAAGAGCTTTTTCAGGATATCAGCATGTTAAAAGGTATAATATGATGGAAAAGTTAGAATTTAGTGAAGCAATTGATGTATGTGAAAATCGATATTTTACAAATACTAATTGCACTCCTTCTAGCAGGTATCTTAATATAGGGATGTATTATAATATGGTTAAGAAATTCCAGGAAAATTTTAGGAATAGAACACATGTGATTATATATGATGATTTTATTGATGATACTCAAAAAGAATTATCTAATGTTTTCAATTTTCTTGATTTAAAGGAGATTTCAATAGATACTAATCAAAAATTTATGGTTGGAGGTTGGCAATGGAAAAGCATTTTTTTTAAAAACCTCTTTACTAAAAAGGGTTGGATGAATAAATTTATAAGATTGATTTTTCCTTTTAATCGATTAAGAAGATCTTTAAGGAGACATTTAATCTCTTTATTTTCTTCCCCTGTTGAGGCAATGGATAATACAGCAAAATCTAAATTACAAGATTTTTATTATAATGATATTATAAGTCTGTCTAAACTTTTAGATAGAAATTTAAAATCTTGGCTACAATGAATCTTCCTAATTTCATGGTTATTGGCGCCGCTAAATCTGCAACCACAACACTGTACAATATTTTAAAACAGCATGATGCTATCTTTACTCCAACATTTAAAGAGCCTCATTTTTTTAATATTGACAAAAACTTTAATAAAGGCTTAGCATGGTATAATAAAACTTATTATAGTAAGGCTAATCATCATAAAGCTATTTTTGACTTTACACCTACATACCTATACTCATCTAATTGTGCAGAAAGAATTTATAAGAATCTTGGATCTGAAATGAAATTTATTATAGTTTTAAGAAATCCTGTTGATAGAGCATATTCCCATTATTTGCATTCTAAACGTGATGGGCATGAGAATTCTGATTTTAAGAGTGCAATCTCAAATGAAAAAAATAGAATTGAGATATCTAGAAAGAATAAAGATCTTTTATCTGAACTTAGGTATTCGTATTTAGCACAAGGAAAATATTGTGATATGATTAGCACTTATTTGAAGTATTATCCTTTAAATAATTTCTTAATTATTAATTTTGAATCGGAAATAGTTAATAATTTAGCGATAACAATAGCGAAAATATCAAAATTTTTAGATCTTGATTTATCAAATCTAGAATTAAATTTTCATAGTAATAAGAGTGGAAAATCACGATTTTCTTTTATTCAAAAATTGATGCTTAAAAATAGTTTTTTACGCGAAATAGTTAAGTTTTTCTTCTCACCTTTAAATAGGCAGATTATACGTAATAAAATTAAGAACTTGAATAAAGTAGATTATTCTTTTGTTCCTTTATCAGAAGAATTAAAGAAGGATTTATTTAAAAAATATTTTATGAAAGATGTTCTTAAACTAGAAAAATTAATAGGTAAAAGTATGAATTGGGATAGCTTATGATATATACTTTAAGAGAAAAATTTACTGATAATATTTTAGTTTTATTACTATTTTTTACTGGTGGAGGCTTATTATTTGTGTTTAATAGGAATACGATGTATTATATTTTTCTCGTTCTTCTTGTTGGTGTAATTTTAATGAATTCTTTTAAACTAAAACGACAATTATTAAATTCGGTTGTTTCAACTTCAATATTCGTTATATCCCTTTTTATTATAAATTTTTTATTTGCTAACTCTGAGCAATCATTAGATAAGTATCTTTATTATTTAACTGTTATTGTAAGCTCTATTTTATTTTATGTTCATTTTAAAAACAATAGAGGTATTAGTATTTTTCTAGCACGTTTAAATTTTGTATTAAAATTAATTTGTATTCATTCATTAATAAATTTTATAGCCTATTTTTTTGTGTATGATCAATTATTTGATATTGGTGGTATTGAACAAATAGGTGATACTGAAAGATATGTCTGCAGAACATATAATTATCTGTTCTACTATGCATCTGATGATATTACTTTATCTGTTATGAACCTCTTTGGATTTGAGTTTTGTCGTAACCAAGGTTTATTTTGGGAGCCTGGTGTTCTTCAGATTTTTCTAAATCTTTTCTTTTTCCTAGAAGCCTTTATTTATAAAAGAAATAGATGGCTATTGATAATTGGTTTTGTTATTCTAGGAACTTATTCTACAACTGGAATCTTAATTTTAATTGGCCAGCTTATATATTTATTTTTAAATAGGTTTAGTGAAAATAAATTATTACTTCCAATTATATTTCTATCATTCATTCCAATATATTTTGTTTTTTCAGTAAATATTGAGGAAAAATTAAAAGGTAATAGGGTTTTTTCTTTTCAAAAGAGATTATTTGACTTTACTCAACCACTTTTTATTGCTGCTTCTCATCCTTTAACTGGAATAGGTCTTGATTATCACGAATTTCAAAAACTTAGATATGAATTTTATATTGATACTGAAAGTTTAGAGCTTATTAACGAAACCCTTGGCGTCTCTTTAAAAGGCGCAGGAACAAGTTTAGGCAGCACAAACTCAATAACTTTTTTATGCGCAGCTATGGGTTTCCCAACTGCGATCTTATTTGTTTTCATGTTTTTAAGACAAAAAATAATAAATGATCACAGATTACTATTCTTTTTTATTGTTTTTATTTCTGTCATGTCAGAACCACTTTTTTTAAGACCTTTCTTTTTCATTTTTGTAATCTCAGGTTTTTATCATTTCTTTCTTAAATTTACATCTATTAGAACTAAATTGTCATGAAAAATATTTTAATTACTGGTGGTGCAGGATTTATTGGCTATGGGTTAAGTAAAAATCTAGTTAATAAGGGTTTTAATGTTACAATTTTAGATAATCTCTCTAAAAAGATACATTCAAATAGGGATAAATATAATTACCTAAAGCAGATTACTAAATTTATTAAAGGTGATATTAACTCTAGGAAAGATTGGGAAAAAGCAATTATGGATCAGGATGCAATAATACATCTAGCTGCTGAAACTGGTACCGGACAATCTATGTATGATATATATAATTATACAAATGTAAATATTGCTTCTACAGCTCTCATGTTAGATGTTTTAACTAATAATAATAATTCTGTTAGCAAGATTGTTTTAGCCTCATCTAGATCAGTATATGGTGAGGGGAAATACAAATGTCGCGATCATGGTTTTATTTATCCAAATGAAAGGGTTATGAAAGATTTAGAGAAAAGAAAATATAACTTTTCATGTAAAAGGTGTGGTTTAAATTTAATCCCTACTGCTACAGATGAAAATTCTCGTATTACACCGAGCTCTATTTACGCTATTACAAAACATAATCAAGAACAAATGATAAGATTGGTAGGAAAACATCTAAATATTGAAACCGTTGTATTAAGGTTTCAGAATGTATACGGTCCAGGTCAATCTCTCTCTAACCCATATACTGGCATATTGTCAATTTTTTCTACAAGGATTTTAAATGGAAATAATATTGATATTTATGAAGATGGACTTGAAACAAGAGATTTTATTTATATCGATGATGTAGTTGAAGCAACTACTAAAGTATTATCTAATAAAAAATCAGATAATCAGATTTTTAATATTGGCTCTGGAAAAGCAACTAGTATTATTGCTATTGCTAAAGAGTTAAAGCTGCTTTACAATTCAAATGTTAAGATTACTGTTACTAATAAATTTAGATTGGGTGATATTAGACATAATTTTGCAGATATTTCAAAAGCAAATTCTATACTTAACTTTTCTAATAAAACTTTATTTAAAGATGGATTGCGAAAATTTGTTTCTTGGGTTAATGATCAAAAGATAAATAAAGATAATTATTTAGATTCATATAATGAACTAGAGCAAAAAGGGTTCATCAAATGATTAAATATGCTCTAATTTGTGTATGTATTTTGTTTATTCAAGTAAGTAGTGCTCAACAAATTATTAATCAAAATATATATGGTTTTGCGACTTCTAATACATTCTCTTATTTTAATATTGATGACGCATTTTTTCAAAAAAAAATTAATGAAATATCTCCAAAAGTACTAAGGTTTCCAGGTGGAGCAGTAGGAAACTTCTATCATTTTAATAGATCAGCCTATGGTCTAGATATTAAAGAGATTGACTCTTTGATATCTGGAAAATTCCCAAAAAGAGCAAGAGGTTTAATTAGCTATTCAAGAAAAAAAGGTCACAAAAATAACTATATCGACGATTTTATTAAACTGGCTAAATTAACTAATGCTAGTGCTGTTTTAGTTGCTAATGTTCTTACAGAAGATAAGGAGGATATCTTAGCGATGATAAGAAAAATAAGAGAAAACGATATTCATATAATTGGTGTAGAGTTGGGAAGTGAGTTGTCAAATAAAAGTTATTATGATAATGGATATACAATTGATAATTATATCCAAAAAACTGCAGATTTATCTAAATACATTAAACAAAATTTTCCAGAACTAAAGACTGCTGTAGTGGCTGCACCGATAATATCAAACAAGAAGCATAGACATTATATTTGGAATTATAAGTTATCAAAATTAGATTTTTATGACGCCATTATTGTCCATTCTTATGCTAAAGTTGTAAAAGGAAAAGATCAATATGGTCAAATGATAGATGAGAAAAACGAAGGCGATTTATCAGTATCATTTATAAAGTATAAAGATCGCATTCATTACTATTTTAAAAATAAGTACCCACAAGAAATAAATGAATATAATTTGCTTTTTAATAATTCTCCTATTTGGATTACAGAGTGGAATCTTCAATATTCTAAAAAAACAGGAAACACCCATTTACAAGGGTTATTTGTTGCTAATTATTTTTTGGAACTTTTATCTAATACAGCTTTTCAGAATATCGATCTCACTACTTTTCATAATTTAGCAGGTAGAGATTTTGGAGGCTCTGTTTTTCAGATGAAAAACAATACAACACTTATTCAATCAACATTTAGTCCTTTAAGAATTGTAAGTAATTTTTTTAATAAAAAAGAGATTTATGTTTTTAAAGAGCAGATTAGTGAAGATATATATAAATATATATTTAGCAATAATGAAGGTGTCAAAAGTATTTGTTGGGTAAATTGGTCAGAAAAAATGTATAATGCTAAAATAGGTGATAGTACATTTAATACAATAGAATATTGCTATGCAGAAGAATTATATTCTAAGAATAGTGACAATCAAGCCATACAATATGTTAAGGCTAATTATAAAAAAAACTCTCCATTGTCACTTAAACCTTATAGTCTTACTTTAATAAAGTAGAATGGATAAAACCCAACAAATATTTATTGTAGGTTCTAGTAGAAGCGGAACGACTATGATGTCTCGAGTTTTAAATAATAATAAATTAGTTTTTAGCTTTAAGGAACTTCATTTTTTTAGTCAATTATATTCAAATAGAAATCATGATATATTAGAATATGGCGCTTCTATTAATATTTTATCACAATTATTATCAAGACAAAAAGATGGCATCTTTAGAAATTGCATAAATGATAAATTAAATATTTTATCTGCCACATTATTATCAAAAGATTTGTCATATAGTTACTTTGCTATATTTAAGATTTTCTTAGATCATATAACTACGCAGAATCATAAAATAATAGCTTGTACTCAGACGCCCAATAATCTTTTTTATATTAAAGAGATTTTAAAAGAATACCCAAATTCAAAAGTTATAAATATGGTTCGTGATAATAGGGATGTTTTGTTGTCACAGAAGAATAAATGGAAAAGAAAGTTTTTAGGAGCTAACAAAACACCTTTCTTTGAGAGTATGCGTTCTTTTATCAATTATCACCCTATAACTACATCATTTCTTTGGAGATCTTCTCTAAAGGTAACAAATAATTTTAGTCATCACAAACGATTTATGGTAGTTAAGTTTGAAGATTTCCTTACCTCTCCTAAGTCTAAATGTAAAGAGATATGCAATTTTTTATCTATTGAATTTGATGATGAAATGTTATTGGTTCCAAATATTGGATCATCTACTGAATACGACAGAGAACAACTATTAATTGATTCTACTAAGATATTTAAATGGAAGAATGGTGGTTTAAATCAAGCAGAAATATTTTTAACTCAAATAATATCAATTAGTTTTATGAATAGATATGGCTATTTAAAAAGAAATTTTATTTTTCCACCAGTGAGCATATTGTTTTATTTTCTGACATTACCAATTAAATCTTTTTTTGCACTTTTTTTAAATTTAGGAAGATTTTCCAGTATGATTGATTTAATAAAAATAAAAAATAAAAAATGAAGGTAGATTTTTTTATAGTTGGAGCTCCAAAATCTGGCACAACATCATTATACCATTATCTTAATCAACATCAAGATATATGTATGAGCCTGATTAAGGAGCCTAATTATTTTTCTAGCGAAGAGTTGAATGATCAAGGCCTGTATTATAAGGCTAAGGTGATTTCTAAATTAGAATTCTATCATAAAATTTTTATAAAAGAAAAAGATCATCAGCTATTAGGAGAGGCAAGTGTCTCTTATTTGTTTTATCAAAATGTGCCGCTTAAAATTTATAAATATAATCCTAACGCTAAGATTATTATTATTCTTAGAAATCCAATTGAACGCGCACATTCTCATTATCTTATGGATTATCGCTTAGGCCATACTAAAATTAGTTTAGACTCAATTCTTAATGATTCTTCTGTTAAAGATCATGCATTACTATACCAGCAATATATTGAGCTTGGGTTCTATTATAATCAAGTTAAAAGATATATTGATGTCTTTGGGCATAATAATGTGTGTGTTATGCTATACGATAAGCTAAAAGAAAATAATGAGCAGTTAACTAACAATATTTTACGTTTTCTTAATGTAGATTTGAATAATGATATTAATTTTAAGATTCCTTATAATAGGTCTAAAAGCTCGACTAATAAAATAATACAGAAATTATACTCATTAACTTTTATAAGAAAATCAGTCTCTTTTCTTTTTCCAAATATTATCATCAGTTATATTAATAAAATATTTTTTAATAATAAAGAAAATAGTTTATCTACAAGATTAGAAGATAAATTGTATAATTTGTATTCTGAAGACATTCTTTTATTAGAGAAGATGTTAAAAATAGATCTCTCATCATGGAAAAGATAGGTGTTGTTAGCGTAACATATAATTCCGAGAAGGTAATAGATGCTTTTCTTAAGGATACATTGAAGCAAATCTACTCCAACTTTATTTTATATGTTGTAGATAATGCTTCAAAGGATTCTACTTTAGAGATATTAAGTAAATATGATGATAATAGAATTAAGCTTATAAAAAATAAATCTAATATTGGTGTTGCGGCAGCAAATAATTTGGGAGTTAAGAATGCTTTTAATGATAATTGTAGTCAGATACTTTTATTGAATAATGATATAGAATTTTCTGATAATTTATTGCGTGATTTGTTATTAGAACAATCTAATAATAAGTGTAGTTTAGTTGCTCCAAAAATCATGTTTTATAATGATAAGGACATTATCTGGTACGCTGGTGGTTGGTTTAATAAAGACAAAGGCTATATTCCAAGTCATAGAGGCATAAATGAAAAAGATAATGGTCAATATGACAAGTCTTTGCAAATCGAGTACGCCTCAACTTGCTGTCTTTTAATCAAGAAAGAAGTTTTTGATGATATTGGATTCATGGATGAAAAGTATTTTGTTTATTTTGATGATACTGATTTTTTATATAGAGTATTTAAAAATGGTAAGCATCAATTATGGTTCTGTCCACAAGTACTATTATATCATAAAGTTGGTAGTTTATCTAAATCCTTTGTTAGGGACAAAAAAAGTAAACTTGTAAGAGGAGATTTCTTTTTAAAACAGAATACAAGAAATCATATATATTTTCTTAGAAAGATAGGTACGAATTATGCTTATCTCTATTGTTTGTATTTACTGCTCAAGAATAATTTACGGTTTTTATTTAGTCCAATGATTAAAAAGAATGTCTCCACATTTTTTATTATCAATAAATCTTATTTTCAAGGGTGGTTTTTATAGTTTTTTCCCTATCACTAAGGAGTCATTAAATATTTCTTTAACGATTATAAGATTAATAGAATCATTAGTATGTATTGGATCAGTAAAGCAAGTTCTACAATTTGTAATGGAATTTGAAAAATCATAATCTATAACAGTTCCAATATTTTTTATTTCATTTTTAAATTTTCTTTCACTCTCTGTAAGATTAAAATCTATTACCCTCTGCCTATATTCTTTATAATGTGGTACATTTAATAATATTAGATTGATGTTGTTAACTGAGCAATAAGCACCTACCTCTTGAAGTCTATCCATTAATCCTTCTGGGTATTTATATCTGGAATATTGGTTTTTTGCTACAGTGCTTATATTAAACTCCCACCATATTTTTTTATCCTTAAAGCTTTTTCCTTTTAGTTCTCTTTTTAGCATTATATTTCTTGAAACATTTGGCGCAGAAATTCCTGAAAAATGATGGGTAATAGCTTTTATGGTAACCTCAAGAATATTTCCATTAAAAACATACATTAATGGATTCTCTATCATTTTTTTAACTTCATGAACCCTATTAGCATATGCATATTCATTATATAAATTAAAATTTATTCCAATAATGACATTTTTGAGATTATTATGTTTTGATATACAGTAGAGTGAATCAGTAAGCCAGAATAGATCAATAATTTCATTTAGTTTGGCTGCATTTGAGTGAAGTATAAAGTACTTATCTCCAGTTATTTTTTCTATCTCAGAAGTTGGTAATCTTTTTATTCTAGAATCACCGATAATAATATTAGGAGTTGGATTATTTTTAAATTGAATAGTATTGTATAGTAAAGAATTAAGTTTTCTTGCAGTTTGGTGTTCAGTTTCTTGACTTAAAATATTATTGTCAGAGAAATAATTGAATGGATCAACCTTACTTAATATTAGTGTATATAAGAGTATAGGTATAATAAAGACTCCTGATCTAAGAAGTAACTTTTTAATGTCTTTTGATATCATTAGAATTGAAAGTATATAAAGTTATTAATCGTGGAGTGCGGAGCAAGAAATAATATTCCAAAAAGCATAAGGTAATATAGAGACCATCTTATCCATATTGGTTTAGATTGTAGTTTTTTCCACACATCATCTGATCTCTCATATAGACTATATCCTATTACGAAAAATATTAAAATAACACATTTTATTATATCACTAAGATATATTCCAAGACCTCTGAATTGCATTCCCATATTATTATACTCATTTAAATCGGTAAGCATGTTTTTAATTACATAAAGTGCATCATCAAGATTATTTGCTCGAAAGAAAATCCAGGCAAATGCAACTAATATAAATGTAATAGTTACATCAAAGATATTATTAAGCTTCGGGCTGTATTTTTTTATTATTTCTGAAAGATATTTTTTTGGAGAATTAAGCGTTATTGAAAAAACTAGATAAGTACCATGAAGAGCTCCCCATATAATAAAAGTCCACTCTGCTCCATGCCATAAACCACTTAGTAAAAAAGTTATAATTATATTATAATACCATTTCCACTTTACTACTCTATTTCCTCCTAATGGAATATATAGGTAATCTTTAAACCAAGAAGATAGTGTTATATGCCATCTTTGCCAAAACTCTTGTATAGATTTTGAAAAATAAGGTCTCTTAAAATTTTCTCTTAATTCAAAACCCATAACTCTTGCAGTACCAATAGCAATATCTGAATAGCCTGAAAAGTCGCAATAGATTTGAAAAGTAAAGAAAATAGTTGCTACTAATAATGCTGCTCCAGTGTAGTTGTCTACGTTATTATAAACACCATTAACTAATATTGCTAAATTATTGGCAATAACTAATTTTTTAAAGAAACCCCACAGCATTTTTTGTAAGCCAGATTTAACTCTATCGTATGAAAATTTATGTTCTTTAAAGAATTGAGGTAATAAATGATTTGATCTTTCAATAGGACCAGCAACTAACTGAGGGAAGAAAGAAACATATACTGCAAATACACCTAAATGTTTTTGAGCTGGAGTTTTATTATTATACACATCAATGGTATAGCTTAACGTCTGAAATGTATAAAAGGATATCCCTACAGGAAGCAAGACATTAAAAAAGGGCACTTCATAGAAGATATTATATTGATTAAATAATGTCTGTATATTTTCACTAAAGAAATTGAAATACTTAAAACCAAATAAAATTCCTAGATTACTTATTAAGCTGATGATTAGCCATTTTTTTCTTTTCTGCTTTAAATTAATTTTGGACATTTGATTTGAGCATATATAATCAATAATAGTAGAAATCATTATTAGAATAATATAATCAACTCTCCAGCACATATAGAAATAATAGCTAGCAATAAGTAAAAGAATCCATCTTTTTTTAAAAGGAATAATAAAGTATAGCGCTATAACTATTGGGAAAAAAACAAGAAATTGGATTGAATCAAATGACATATGTGCTAATGATCAAAAATTAGTGGCTAAATTTTATATGTAAGACAAATATACAAATAGATATATAGCAATTTAAATATGTATTTATACATATAAATGTATTTGCTGATTAATTACAAAAAGATACTATATTTATAACTTTTTAATTTATGAAGATGAAAGTTGCAATAATAGATCACTTGGGGGCGCACGGAAGTTCTCATCATTTTTATTTATTTGGTCAGGCAAAGGGTTTAATTGAGAATGGTGTTAATGTTAGTTTATATACTAATAGTTATACTAGTAATCCAGGTATTAAAGATTTGGCATTTTATCAGTTCTATCAAAATATTTTCTCGAACACTAGCAAGTTAATAGTTGCAATGAGATATTTTATAGGATCTATTAAATCACATATACATGCTCGTGTTAATTCTTGTAGTATTTTTCATTATCATTTATTTGGATATAGTGTGCTTGTATTGTTTAATATGATATTAGCTAAACTATTATTTGGTAAAATTGTTTTAACTATTCACGATGTTAGAAGTTTTTCAAATCATAAAACATCTTCAATTTACACAAGGTTAATTTATTTTTTATCGGATTCTATTTTAACACATAATAGATTTAGTAAAAAGGAAATAGTACAATTTCATCAGTCTCTTAATAATAAGATTAAGATTATTCCACATGGAAATTACTTACCATTTATTAATATTCAGGAAAATCAAGAAGAATCTAGAATAAAACTAGGAATTGGTTTAGATAAACCAGTGTTGTTGTTTTTTGGAATGATAAAAAAAGTTAAGGGTCTAGATTTGTTATTATCTGCCATGCCAAAAGTTATTAAAAATAACCCTGAAGTCATTTTGTTAGTAGCAGGAAAGCCATGGAAAGATGATTTTTCAACTTATCAGGATATTATTAATAAATTACAAATATCTAATAATTGTATTCTGCATATTAAATTCATTTCATATGAAGATGTCGAACATTATTATTGCGCGGCTGATATTGTTGTGTTGCCTTACAGTAAGATATACCAAAGCGGAGTGTTAATGATGAGTTTAAGTTATTGTAAACCAGTAGTTTTGTCTGATCTAGAGTCTTTTAAAGAAATTGTTACAGACAAAAAGAGTGGTCTTTTTTTTAAAAGTGGTAATATTAGTTCATTATCTGAAGTTATTAATAATGCACTTGATAGTACTGATGTATTAGTAAAAATACAGTTACAAGGCTTAGATTTAATGAAATCAAAATATAGCTGGAGTAAAATTGGAGAGCAAACTCGCGATGCTTATCGTAAAATCGATTATTTTTACAAAAAATAATATATGCAAGAAAGTATTTATAAGATAATAAAAGAATCTTCTGATAATTTTAATAACATTTCAAATGATAAAAATATAACATTAGAAATCGAAAAAATTATTGATTTAATTGTGAATGCTTTTCTCAACGATAATAAATTGCTTTTATGTGGTAATGGTGGAAGCGCTTCAGATGCACAGCATATAGCTGCTGAATTAAGTGGACGTTTTTTAAAAGAAAGAAAGCCTTTATATGCAGAAGCTCTAAATGTTAATACTTCTTTTCTTACAGCAGTTGCTAATGATTATGGTTTTGAAAAAACCTATGCAAGGATGATTGAGGCATCCGGAAAGCGTGGAGATATTTTGCTTGCATTGTCAACTTCAGGTAATTCTCCTAATGTATTACTTGCAATCCAAAAGGCTAATGAATTAGGAATGAAAACTATTGGATTGACTGGAAGTGATGGTGGAGAGATGAATGGTATTTGTAATATTCTAATAAAAATACCGTCAAGTAATACTGCTCGAATTCAAGAGGCTCATATTTTAACTGGTCATATTATCTGTCAGTTAGTTGAAGAAAAAATGTTTGATTAAATTATGTATGATACTCTTTTTTTAGATCGAGATGGCGTGATTAATTACAAATTAGAAGCCAGATATGTCACAAATTATCATCAGTTTAAATTTATCCAAAATTCAGATCTTGCTATTAGGGAATTAAGTAAAATATTTAAAAGGATTTTTATTGTTACAAATCAACAAGGTATTGGTAAGGGTATTATGTCTAAAAATGATTTAAATAGTCTACATGAAATAATGCAAGATAAATTATCTACAAAAAAAAAATACATCAAAAAAATATATTATTGCCCACATTTAGAATTAGACCTCTGTAATTGCAGAAAGCCAAATACAGGAATGTTAGAGCAAGCTATAAAAGATTTTCCAGAAATTAAAATTAAATCTTCTTTTTTAGTAGGAGATTCCGACAGTGATATTGAAGCAGGGAATAAGTTTGGACTCCAAACAGTTAAGGTAGATAATAATTACACTTTATATCACTGGCTACAAGAAATTTCTTTGTAATGAGACAAACACTATTTTTTCTTTTTTTTATCTTTTGTTTTGCTAATATATGTGCTCAGCAAATAAATGTTCCTTTAGGATATAGTTTTAATCAATTGATAGATAGAGAAATTAGTCAAAAAATAAATCACTCATCATTCAAGCCCTTAATTAAGACAAGTATTAATATAAATATTGACTCAATATTAGAAAAAGAATTTTCTATAAATAAAAATCTTCTGAATCATAAATTATTTAATAGACACTGGATATTAATTGAAGGAGATGATTATAAAATAGAGGGATCTCCTTTATTAAATTTATCATTAGGATATGAGAGAGTAGAGGAAATTAATACTTTTACAAATACAAGAGGCTTTGTATTAGAAGGATATATAGGAGGTAAAGTTTCTTTTTATACTTCTTTTGTTGAAAATCAATCAGTATTTCCAAATTATTTAGATTCTATTATTCGAACACCAACTAATGATTATGTAATACCTGGACAAGGACGAGGTAGATCATATTATGATAATGGGTTTGATTACGCAAAATCATCCGGATATTTATCTTTTAATGTATCTGATAATTTTACACTGCAATTAGGGCATGGCAAACATTTTATTGGAAATGGTTATCGCTCTCTTTTATTATCAGATAATGCATTTAACTATCCATTTTTAAGATTACAAACAAGTTTTGGGAAGTTTCAATATACTAATCTATATACTGAGTTTCAGGATATGAAAAATTACTTATCATCAGAGAATAATTATGATTATATGGGGTATGCTAAAAAATATATGTCGGCACATCACCTTTCTTATAAGTTAAGTGAAAAATTCAATATTGGTATTTTTGAGTCTATTATTTGGAAATCTAATCATACTCTAGGAGCTAATGGCTTTGATGTAAATTATTTAAACCCTATTATTTTTTTTAGACCAATAGAGTATTCAATAAACTCACCTGATAATGCAATAATTGGATTAGATATAAAATATAATATTACAAAAGGATCTAATTTATATGCTCAGTTAATTTTTGATGAGTTTACTTTAAAGCAATTAAAATCTAATGATGGCTATTGGGCTAATAAATATGGTTATCAGCTTGGATACAAGCATTATGATCTGTTTAATATTTCAAATTTAACTCTTCATTTAGAAAGAAATTATGTTCGTCCATACACTTATTCTCATTGGAATAATGCTAATTATGGTCATTACAATGAAGAGCTTGCTCATCCATTGGGTGCAAATTTTTCAGAAAATATTTTTATACTTCATTATAGAAATGGTAGACTTGAAATACAATTGAAATACTTAGATATTATTTATGGTGCTGATTATATAGGGGATACAATTTCTTATGGAAATAATATCTATTCTGATTACAATGATAGATCTTCTGATAATGGAATTGAGATGTATAATGGTAATAAAACTAATATTGACTATAGTCAGATTAATATAGGTTATGTTATAAATCCCTATACTAATTTGAAGGTTGATTTCTCTTTAGTTAGTAGGGTACTTTCTAGTGAGATACATGATTATCATACATTATTTTATTCAATATCATTAAAATCAGATCTTTTTAATCATTATTACGATTTTTAACTTTATATGAGTAGTTATATATTAAATATTGAAACTTCAACGAAAGCGTGTTCTGTTGCTCTATTTAATGGTGATAAATTATTGTCTTTTAGAGAGCAAGTGACAGATAAATTCTCTCACTCTGAAAAATTATCTTTGTATATATCAGAAGTAGTGAAAGAAGCTGATATTAGTTTCTCGCAGCTAAAGGCTGTGGCTGTTAGTATGGGTCCTGGATCATATACTGGATTAAGAATTGGTGTTTCATCAGCTAAGGGTCTTTGTTATGCTTTAGATATTCCTTTGATTGCTATCTCAACTTTAAAATCTATGGCATATGAAATGTCACGGATTGAGAAAGCAGATCTGTACTGTCCAATGATTGATGCAAGAAGGATGGAGGTATATTCTGCATTTTATGATGCTGAGAATAATATGATTAGAAAAATTTGTGCAGATATTATTGATAAAGATTCCTACAAAAAGGAATTGTCTAATAAAGTAATATTTTTTGGAGATGGTGCTGAAAAAATTCATTCAACTATTAATAATAAAAATGCTTTTTTTATTTCAAATTTCCATCCAAGTGCACGATTTTTAGGCGCTCTAGCTTATAATAAATTTCTTGCAAGTGATTTCGAAGATACTGCTTATTTTGAGCCTTATTATCTTAAGGATTTTGTATTAGGAAAAAAGAATTAGCGTCTAGTTCTTGTTTTTCTATTTTCACTAAATCTGCTTTTAAAAGAACCCTTTCCTTTAGATGAGGATGATTTTGTTTTCTCCCTAATAGAGCCTCTTCTTCCATTAGTTTCTTTTTTATCTCTAAAGGTTTTTCTTTTTGATGTTGATTTTTTATTATCTCCCTTATCACTTCCAGGAGCTTTAGATATTTCTACTGAAACTCTTTCACCATTCCATTCTGTATCTTTAAAGCTGCTTAGTATACTTCCTTCAAACTCACTGTCTACTTCAAAAAATGAGAAATTTTTAAAGATATCTATTTTTCCAACAGGTATATTTCTTTTTTTAGTAAATTCATTTATCATTCCTATTAGATTCTGAGCTTGCATATTTTTTTGGTTGCCAAGATTTATAAAGAATCTTGTATAGCCTTCTTCCGCATGACTACTATTCCCACCTTTATTATTAGATTTTATTCTGCTCTTTGATCTATTTTCATTTCTAGAATTATTTCTTGAACTGTCTCTTGATGTTGCGCTATTTGAAGTTACATTAAGATTACTAGCATTTTTATAAAATGATAAGAATCTATTAAATTCTGCTGAAATAAAATGTTTAAGTAATTCTTCTTTATCTA
>JABGXK010000064.1 GCA_018675825.1 Flavobacteriales bacterium
AACCTTTACTTAATCACAACATTCCCCTTCAACATAAGAGGTAACTCCAAGTCTGTCTGCATAGCAATCATTAGGATAATTAATGCCATCACAACCACACACAGGTGCATATATCTCATAACACGCAATAGAGTCGTTAATAAGAGTGGAATCTATACAAATTCCACTCTGGGTTGAAGGAATAGATACACAATTATTATTTTTTTCACATGAAATAAATAAGATTGTAAAAGCTAATAATGTTAATTTTTTCATTTTATATAATTTTTTGTTTTTTATTATTAGTCTATAGAACTTAATGCATGTTTATTTTATTGTACAACTAAACTATTTATGCAATATTTATAATTAAAACCCTAGCATATACAAATGATCTAATTTTCTAAAAAAGTTCGAACTTAGGACCGAGAGGCCCACCGAAAATAAACCCAATCGTATGAGTGGGTTATTATTTATTCAAGAATTATCATTTTCTCTACAGAACCATCATCATATTGATACAAAAGAAAAGTATTTGTATGATTGATATCTTTTTGACCAAATAAATTTGATACAGAAATAAGCTTTCTATTATTATATAATTCAATTATATCTGTTGAGTTGTTAATATAGAGTGAGAAAAAATCCCAAATTTCTTGTTCAATAACAATATCACTATCACCCCAATTATGACCATTGTTATGTGAATATAACCACACTTCATTATTTGTTGAACTCGAAAAGTATTTTTTACTAATTGTAATGTTACCATCATTATTTAAATCTGGAAATGTATCAATATTAAAATTTGTTAAGGAATTTTCATTTATCCAAAAATCAACTAATGTGTCAACACTCAAATATGGACCCCAAAATTGATCATATGGATCACCATCATAAAAAGAGGTATTATCGTTATACCCATGTGTCACAAACATAGGTACTGGCATATTCGGATTAAAAAGGTTATTAATTGTTCCATTTGGAAATACAGTTCCGGCAACAGGAGCAAAAGCCTTAAAAACATTAGAGCCATCAAAAGCAAGTGAATAGGATATTTCACCACCATTTGAAAATCCAGTAATAAACGTGTTATTTGAACTTAATTGATAGTTTGACTGAAGAAAAGATGCTAAAGATTCTAAAAAATCAACATCATCAACAGCTACACCAAAATGAAAATCATAGCCAACATTCCAAAAATTATTACCCCAACTATCTGCAGTTCCTTGAGGGTAACAAACAGCAAAACCATTTTGATCGGCAATAGCATTCATTCCAGAATAGCTCATCATTCCTTGAGCAGAGCCTGTAAAGCCATGCGCTACAAAGACTAGTGGTGCATCTACAGAAAGATTAGTCGGAGAATAATAAATATAATCTCTATTTAACCCGTCATGAAGAAAATTAAATGATTGCTGACCAAACATTAAAAATGGTAAACAAAGTAATATAAGCAGTAATTTTTTCATCAAGTAAAATTACTGAATAATTTAAAGTATAATTAAGAGAATTTTAAAAAACAATTAAAAGTGTCCTACTATATGTCCTACCCTAACTAAAAAACCCTCATAATCTATTGAATTATTAGGGTTTAACTTTAATTGTTGCGGTCTGGACGGGACTGTAATCTTATTTATCCTATTTTATCAAATTATATCCCCATATCAGATATTACCTGATTAAAACACAATTATAAACAAAGTGTGAATAACTCAGATACAAAGGAATTAAGTAAAAACTGTTAAACAAACTGTTAAACGCTTATTTTTACTAAAAAGAATTTCTATGAATATTAATTTCAACTTATTGCGTAAAAAAAGTGGAACTCATATCTTAATGAGCATAACATTTAACGGTATTAGAATACAAACTACTATTAATGAAAAAATAGATGAGAAACATTGGAATAAAAAAAAGCAAAGACTAAAAGGAAGCTCTACAGATGCTTTTAATATTAATTCATATTTAAACAAAATAGAAAATAACGCAAGAGACATTCATTATAAATTCAAACTTGAAGGGATAATCCCTACAAAAAAACAATTTAAAGAAAAACTATATCAAAAGCTAAATGGTGTAAACACTTCCCTATCCTTCTATGATTTTGTTGATGAGTTTATTAAAAATAGTAAAAACAGTAAAAAACCCTCAACCACAAAAGAGTATATCTACACAATAGAAGACTTAAAGTCTTTTGAAAAGCATAATAAAAGAAGAATTGATTGGGATACTCTAGACTTACAGTTTTATGAGTCATATATGGACTATCAATATAATGTAAAGGGTAATAGTCAGAATTTATTTGGAAAACGTATAAAGACGATTAAAACCTTCTTAAATGATGCAACTAAAAAGAATATCAATAAACATTTAATGTTCTATGGATTTAAGGTTCTGAAAAAAAGAAGTGACAACATATATTTAAATGAAGATGATTTAAAAAAGATATATAAACTTGATTTATCAAATAACAAAAGATTAGAAAGAGTTAGAGATTTATTTATTGTTGGATGTAGAACAGGATTAAGATTTTCAGATTTAACCTCTCTAAGAAAAGAAGACATAACTAAAGATGGAATTAGATTTCAATCTGACAAAACAGAAGAAGTACTTAATACTGTAATTATTGAAGAGACTCAGGAGATATTAGAAAAGTATAATTATCAACTACCTAAAATTTCTAGAACTAATTTGAATAAGTACATAAAAGAAGTTGGTGAGCTAGCAGATATAAGCGAGGTTAGTTATAAAGACACATTCAAATCAGGTAAAGCTATTAGTAAAAAGTTAAAAAAATACGAAAGAATCAGCTCTCATACTGCAAGAAGGTCATTTGCAACCAATATGTACAAAAGAAGATTCCCAATTTATTACATAATGAAAATTACCGGTCACAAAAAAGAAAGTGATTTTTTAGATTATATTAAAGTTACTAATGAAGAAGCAGTAAAGATCATTTCTATGAATTATAAGAAAATGAGTAGTTAATACATCACATTTAAGCAGAAAAATTTAACACTTACAAAGCTGAAAATCAGCTAGTTATACCTTATTTGTTAAAATAGCATCAAAATAAGCCAAACAGAATCAAACTATTTCTATTATATATTATGAATCAAATAAATATAATATGAATCAAATAAATATGACTATAACCAAAGAAGAATTAGAAAAAATAATTGAAAATGCTTTTTATAAATTTAGTTGTACAGAACGCATTAAGGAATCTAATTTTATAACTGAAAAAGAACTTTCTGAGAGAATAGGAATTTCAAAAGTTACTTTACATAAATTTAGAAAAGAAGGAAGAATACCTTTTAGTCAAATAGGTAGAACAATTAGGTATGATTATCAAGAAGTAATAGATACTTTAAAAAAGAGATAATGATATCCCTTGAGCGAGAAATCAATTATAATCGGTATACCTATACACAAGTATTAAAAGGTAAGAGATATTACCTCTATGAACAGAGGGGGGTAGCAAAAATGAGGTGTTTTGAACTATTTAAGATAAAGGTTTTAGAGCCTATGAACTTAAATGGCAAAAAATATGAAGAAAGAGAAGTTTTTCCAAAAAATGAAGATTTTGGAAAGACTGCTTGGACAATATGTGATTTGGATAAAGCAATTGCTAAGTTCAATGAATTGGAGAACGAGTAAATGGATATATATTAATGAATGTTGGGTGTTTCACCCTTTTAATCCTTACTATGCTTAATAATTAACTTAAATAATATAAATATGTATACACCACAACAAAGAGAGCCTGTAATGAATATGGCTAAATGGTTAGGCAGTATGTCTTGGGATATATTCTCTACATTAACCTACAGATATGATGTTAAGACTAAACAAAACTTTAGGATAATGACAGCCTTAGAGAAGTACTTAAAGACTCTTAAGAAACCCTTTAAGATGTTTTGGGTAACTGAGTTCACTAACTACAATTATAACACTCATAACCACCTATTAGTCAAAGGAGACATTGTAGATGACATTACCTATCATCTTAAGTCTAAGAGTCTTATAGGTAAACATTATAGACACGAGCCTTATGAGAAAGAAGCAAGTATCTATGTCTCTAAGTTTATCTGTGATAGAAAGATTAATTGGAACATAAGTGAAAATACCGATAAGTAATTAGTTATAAAATTATTAAGTTTATAGAATATTTAATAATTAGAAAAATATGAGTGAAGATAAAGATAAATATAAAAAAGAAGAAAGTTTAAAAGAAAGAGCTAGAAAAAAAAAGAGTCATAAACAAAATTCAAATATTGCAATGGGAATTGCTGTTATATTTTTTGTATTTGTTATGATTGATATATTTAATTGGGATTTAGATTTTGAATTGTTTTATTTCTTATCTATTAAGTTTGAGATGTATATATTTGTAACTATTATGATTAAAATTAACATATCTTATTATTTAGAAAATCTTTATTGCTTCTTTTATTATAGATTTGAAAAAGGACTTTTATTTATATAAGATATTTATAAACATATAATTTAAAGTCCTGATTTTTCAGGACTTTTTTTTTAAGAAAAACATGAAGAAGATAGTAACTCAAGGAATTAAAGAATCTAATAGGCTAAATTTAGTTCAAGAATATTATTTTTCAAAAAAAATGAAAGAGATTGCTAGTTTAACAGCCTCAGGTCAACCTGTGATTAATATGGGAATTGGAAGTCCTGATTTATTTCCTTCAGCATCTGTTATTGATGCTTTGAAAATTAGTTTAGTTGATGCTAGTGCTCATAAATATCAAAGTTATCAAGGCTTATTAGAATTGCGTCAAGCAATTTCTGATTTTTATTTAAAATTCTTTAATGTCGAATCTAATCCAATAAATGAAGTATTACCATTAATGGGTTCCAAGGAAGGAATTATGCATATTTCCTTAGCATTTTTAAACCCTGGAGATGAAGTATTGATTCCAAACCCTGGTTATCCAACATATTTATCTATCACTAGATTGGTTGAAGCAAAACCAATTTTTTATGATTTATCAAAAGAAGATAACTGGTTTCCAAATTTATCTGACTTGGAAAAACTTGATTTGTCTAAAGTTAAAATTATGTGGATTAATTACCCTCATATGCCTACAGGTTCTTCTGCTAATTTGTATCAGCTTGCTAAACTAGTTAGCTTTACTAAAAAACACAATATTTTATTAATTAATGACAATCCTTATAGTTTTATTTTAAATAATGAGTTCATTAGTTTGTTGTCAGTTCAAGGGTCAAAAGAGAATTGTATGGAATTAAATTCTTTGAGTAAATCATTTAATCTTTCTGGTTGGAGAGTAGGAATGTTATTGGGTTCAGAAAATAATATTTCAAAAGTTTTACAAGTGAAAAGTAATATTGACTCAGGAATGTTTTATGGAATACAAAAGGGAGCAATACAAGCACTTAATTTAGATGAAAATTGGTTCGATAACTTAAACACAATTTACAGAAAAAGAAGAAAATTGATTTGGGAATTAGCATCGATTTTGAAATGTGCATTTGATGAAGAGGCCAAAGGTATGTTTGTTTGGGCTAAACTTCCGAAAGGAGTCAATAACTCCGAAAAATTTATTGACAGTATTTTAATTAAAAAGAATGTTTTTATTGCACCTGGAGCAATATTTGGAAGTAATGGAGAGGGTTATATTAGATTTTCTTTATGTATTGATGAGAAGAAAATTAAGGAAGCAATAAAACGATGGAAACAATGAAATTAGCAATTGTAGGTTTAGGTTTGATGGGAGGGTCTTTTGCTTTAGATTTTAGATCTATTTATCCAAAATCTAGAATCTATGGATTTGATATTTCAGAGGAAAATCAAAAACGTGCTATTGAGTTAGGTTTAATAGATGAATTGATTGATATGGAAGAACTATCAATTTTTGATATAATAATTGTTTCAATTCCAGTAGATAAAGCCTTATTTGTATTGCCTAAAATCTTAGATTCAATTAATAAAGACACATTAGTTTTCGATGTTGGCTCAACAAAAGACCCTATTTGTAAATTATTGTTGGACCATCCCAAGAGAAAAAACTTTTTGGCTACTCATCCAATGGCTGGAACAGAATTTTCAGGTCCAGATGCAGCTAAAAAAGGTCTATATATTAATAAGACAAATATTATTTGTGAAATTGAAAAGACTGATAAAAAAATAAGTAAAAAAGCATTAATGATGTTCAAATTATTAGATATGAATATTATATATATGGATCCAGAATCACATGATACACATGTAGCTTATGTTTCGCATTTATCTCATATAAGTTCTTTTATGCTTGGAAA
>JABGXK010000065.1 GCA_018675825.1 Flavobacteriales bacterium
ATACCATTTTATTTCTCCTTAAAAAGTTAAAGGCCAGAGCCATAACATAGCAGATAACCCCTTAACTACTACTGACATACCTGGCCTTTGCCAACTTGTTTAACTAATAAACAAGAATTTTAGAACGGTAAATCGTCTTCTATCTCATCCTTAGATAAGGTTTGACCTTCTGCCCATTCCATAACAGTAAAGACTTTCCAAGCTGTTCTTTTCTCACCATCTTTTTCGTATTGTTCACTAGCGAGTTTAGCGAGGACAGGTTTGCCTATTACATCTGATTCTTCTAGTAATGAAAGTGGAAAATTTCCATCTTTATCGGATTTCAACTTAATACCTAGAGAACTAAGAAAGTCATAATATCTTCTATTTCTACCAGAACTTTCATTTCCAGTAAATACGAAAACACCATTATCTCTAAACTTTTTGCCAACAAGATGTTTGCATTTAGTTGATTGAGAACCACCTTTTGAATTTTTAACAATAATTTTATCACCATTGTTGTCTAGTTTATATTCAAATCCATCCATTTCGTATACTAATTGAGTCAATTCACCAGCTTCTTCTGCTATTTCATAAGTCATATTAATTACAATAGCATCGCCAACTTTAGTAGCAACTTCTCTAGTTCCAAATGATACAACATGAGCAGGGTAAAACCCAGACTCTATTGGTGTAAATGGATTCTTAGTAGGGTCGTATGTAGCATCTAAATCTTTCATTTAGTTTCCTTATTTGTTATTGTGTGTGTGTATTCTTGTACGAGTTCATTGAATTTATTTCTAAACTCTGTCATTTTTGTACTGTATTCACCATCTTTAGACAATCCACGAAAGTAAAGTTGTGGAGTTACAAATCCACCCTTTTTATTTTTCATTACTCTACGTTCATTTCTTGCTCTACGACCTACCAGACCTGTATCTTGCATTTCTTTCAATGCTTCATCAGTAAGTAAGCCTTCTTTGTGCAGTGCTTCAGCTTCTTTTGTTGTTAGTTTACCCATTTTTACTCCTTTTCAGTAGATTGTCTATATGTCACAGGATTCATTTCAGTTTCCTCTTCAATTGCGAATGACATATAACTAGGGTTTATTGTTATTTGTTTATCTTTATTTGTTGTAAATGATAACATAGTTTTACCATAGAGTTTTTTATATCCACTAAATGCCACCTTGCTAAACTCTCTACCATCATTAGTGCCTACACTATATTCACAACCTTCAATTAGTATTTCATCATTGTATGTTGATATTTCTCTCATTTTTGTCCTTGTCTTTTTAGTTTTGCTAATGCACCTTTATAATTAAGTCCATGTATAACACCTTCTTCTACCATAATATTTATCTCAGATGCCTTTTCTTCACTAACTCCTAGTGCAACTTTTATTAAATCAGCAACCTGTTTGTCAGTTAATTCAGTATCTTCTACTTGATTACGATATACATCATCAGCAATATTCATGTACATATTAAATGCTTTTTTCATACAATCTGTATTAGCTGCTTTTATATCATTACCTAAGTCTACATACTCTTCAGTACCACGTTTTCTTTGTATTCTATGTGCAGCTGTCATATCACCAGTTCTTTGTATACCACTATCATACCATTTCAGTCTACCATGCACAACGTATGCTTGTGTTCCTGCAAACTCTGTCTTTATAACTTCCCAACTCCAACCTGGATAATGCTTGTCTGCTATCTTTTTCATATAACCTACTTCTACATAATCCATATCCATTTTCTTTTTGATATATGCTTTTGGTGTATCTATGTCGCTAACTATATCATGTTTTATTGTAACACCTTCTAATACTTTATCTATTTCTGTTACTGAAGTTTGACTAATTGGATTAATTGTTCCTAGTTTATTCATTTACTATATTCCTTTACAATGTATGTTATGGTAAGGACAATATTTACATTCCCAGTCATATACTGGTGTATTATTATCTCCTACCGTTGGTTCTTTATCATCTGCAAGTGCAATATTTAATTCTTTCCAATATTCTCTTGCTTCCCATATCCAACTATTATCTATCTTTTGTGCTCTTATACTAGAATCATCTTTTTTATACCAAGTGAGAGATAAATCTATATCATTCATCTCAACACCTAATTCTTTTGCAAGTGCATCTCCATATGTAGCGACTTGTAAATAATAATTAACAGATGGATTTTTATCAGGATTTCTTCCAAATAGCATTTTCCATTTATAACTATGAGCTGTTTTTATATCACTCACTTTTAGAATTCCTAATTCTTCATCATAAATAGCATAATCTAGGTGTCCTACAATATTATACTCTTCAAGCTTTACTTGACGTTCAATAAATAATTTAATACTTGGTCTAGATTCTGCGTCTTTCCATCCTTCTTTAGACTCTATAAATTCTCTATAATTTTCAAGTGCATCAGCAATATCTTTATGTACAAGAGTACCCAATCTCATTAATCTTAAAGATTTTTCATCAGGTTGAGTACCCTCATAACCATTGATATTGAAATATTGTTTTCTATAGCAAGAACCTGCTGTTGATGCGCTAAACCATCCTTCAAATTCTTTATACTTTTCTCTGTGATTGTCTTGTTCTTTTAATAAAAAACTATTATAATATGAAGTTAATTGATTTGTAGTATGGTCATTAATTCCCATTTTATGTTCTCCTTTTAGGGTGTAAATATAGCAATATCTTGACTTAGAATCAAGTAGTTTTTAGTTTGTATGATGCAAATTTTCCTTTACCATCATTTTTTGTACGAGATACTGTTGTAATATTATATCCTTCTTTTCTTAAATCAAATACAACTGCAGCCAATCTAAAACATCCATGTTTCGTTAATGCATCGATTGGTGTTATTGTATTTCCATTTTTAAGGTCATTTAATATTGATTGTCTTTGTGTAGTTCTGTTCATCATCTTGTCCTTTGTTATTTATTTCACGAAATGCTTTCTTAAACTCTTTTATTGCAATGCTACTAGAGTATCTACTAAATCCTTTATCTAAAAAGAATTTTTCTAGTTCATCTCTATTATTTTCATTACTACTTTGTTCAAGTAACGAATGAAGTTCTTTTAATTTTCCCATATTTTATCTTTCATTTTTATTAGGAAATGCTGTTATTGGTAATTCTTTTAGCACCCTATGTTTCCTTTGTCTATAATCTTCATCTAATTCATCAACTAATCCATTAATATTCTTTTCAAGTTTAGGTAATTGTTCTCTCCATATTTTTTCAATTTCATCTTTACCAGAACTACTCATTCTTTGATGTTCCCAATCAAATATGCCTTCAAGAGTATCATGCATATCTTTAGTTGTTGTTATTATTTCTTTTAGATGTAATGATTTTAACATATTTCAAAACCTCCACTATCTCTACAGAACTTTGCAAAGTTTTCTATATTTTCTTTGTCAAAAGGATAATCACCATCCCAATTATGAGCATCTTGAAGCTTTTTCCATTTCTTATAATAAGGTTTTGGATAATTAGCAGGAACTATACTATTTCCTACACGATTTTTATTTACTTCTTCATGTATTGCATCCATTTGTTCTTGCAACTGTTCATTATCAGATTGTGCTTTAGCAGCTCTTAGTGAATGTTCTCTATCTACTTCATCAACAAATGTACCTGCTAATATCTTAGATAATCTTTTAGCTAT